>CBDAFH010000190.1:0-8942 GCA_965195165.1 uncultured ANME-2 cluster archaeon
GCTCTTCCGATCTTATTGAGGCTATGCGTGCAGACAAGATCGATGTCGCATTCTTCGGTCCTTTTTCGTATGTCCTGGCAGTAGAACAGGCAGAGGCAGAAGCAATCATCACTGGCGGCACAGAGACAGGAGAGGTCGCAACATACCACAGTTGCATCGTCACGCATCCTGAATCTGGCATAACATGCATCGAGGACCTGCTTGCTAACGCAAGTGAGATCACGTTTTCATTCGTTGATCCTGCATCGACATCAGGAAACCTGATCCCGAGGGGATATCTTCTATCGATGGGGGTTGATCCTGATACCGACTTCAAAACGTGCATGTTTGCCGGCGGGCACGACGCATCAGGTCTTGCCGTGAAATCCGGGAATGTGGACGCGGGTGCGATATATGACATCGGATACAACCGCTTAATCGAGAGCGGTGCGGCAACCCCGGACGATCTCATCGTGATCTGGACATCTGACCCGATCCCGAAGTCGCCTGTTGCAGTGAGGGGCGATCTTGATCCGGCACTGAAGAAGCGGATCCAGCAGGCGTTTGTTGATATGCCAGAGAAGGATCCGGAGGCGATGAAGGCGTTTGAGAGTAAATGGGAGAAGAACAAGATGTATGTAGCGATCGATGACAGCACGTATGAATACGTGCGGGGAATAGGCAGAGCGCTTGGATATATCTAAAACAGTGAACTGGAGTTACATGTTAACGGTAGATCACCTCTCCAAGAGACTCCCTGGCGGGAAGCTGCTCTTGCGAGATATAAATTTCAGTGTTGGCGAGGGTGAGTTTGTGGCAATACTCGGACTCAGCGGCACTGGAAAAACGATACTTCTGCGGTGCATAAATCGTCTTACAACACCAGATGGTGGAGAAATAATGCTTACCGACAATGGAACTCCACTGAACATAACACACAGCAATGCAAATGAGATCAAAGAGGTAAGACGGCGGATCGGCATGATATTCCAGAGTTTCAACCTCGTGAAGAGGCGGTCGGTCATCGAAAATGTGTTGATCGGAAAACTCGGGAGGATCGGCATGATCCGGAGTCTAATGCGAAGATTCGCAGATGAAGACGTGGAAATGGCACACAGAGCTTTGAACCGGGTAGGAATATCTGATCTGGCAGATCGCAGGGCAGGAACCTTGAGCGGTGGCGAACAGCAGCGTGTTGCGATAGCCAGGTCGATTGTGCAGGATCCGTGTCTGCTACTTGCTGATGAACCTGTCGCAAACCTTGATCCGACAACAGCAGAGGTTGTGATGGAGCATCTGAGGTCAATCTCGGTCGATAATGGCATCAGTGCGCTTGCTGTTTTGCACCAGCCAGAACTTGCGAGAAAGTATGCCACACGGGTTCTCGGGGTCCGGGACGGCATCATCGTCTATGACGGCGATGCGAGACTTTCAGACGATGACTTCGAGGTCATCTATGGGAGTAACGATGCTTAAGAACAGGTACGTCGTACCTGTTCTGTTTCTTTTATTTTTCATTTGGAGCCTGATAAGTACTGGTTTTAGCATAAGCGACCTTATAGAAGGTTCTCCGAACCTGATCAACTTCTTCGGGTGCATGTTCCCGCCTGCGTGGGATGTCTTTGTGCCGCTGATACAGCCTGCCATCGAGACGATACAGATGGCATTTTTGGGAACCGTTTTCGCAGTTATACTGTCTGTACCGGTTGCATTGCTTGCAGCAAACAATATCACGCCGTCAAAGCCTATGAAGGTATTTGCGAGGAGCGTTATTGCGTTTACACGAACGGTACCAGACATCGTCTTCGCACTGATCTTTGTATCAGCAGTGGGCTTGGGTCCAGTTCCAGGCATCCTTGCACTCGCAATTCATTCGGTCGGGATGCTCGGGAAACTGTATGCCGAGGCGATTGAGGAGGTAGATCCGGGACCTGTTGAAGCTGTCGAGGCGGTTGGGGCAGGCAAACTCCAGGCGGTATATTATGCGGTGATTCCACAGGTTACACCTTCGTTTGTTGCATCCACACTTTATCGGTTCGATATCAATGTCAGGTCGTCTATCGTGCTCGGGCTTGTCGGCGCAGGCGGCATCGGGTTTGAACTGATCATGGCAATGAGGCTGTTTCGATACCATGAGTTAACAACTATACTTATCATAATATTTATCGTGATCATGCTTTCTGAATGGGCGTCCAATTCCATCAGAGCACACGTAATCGGAGAAGAGGTTCTGAAATGAACAGGGATAAGCGATTTGAATTGATCGCACGTGCTGGCAGCGAACGGATCTGCGAGATCGCTGAGCGAATACTGGATGATACCCTGGTCGAGGTGATCAGAAGACCTGCCTCTGGCATGATTATGATGCGTTTTAGGGATACTGCCGAGAAATGCGTCTTCAACTTAGGCGAGGTGCTGGTAACCGAGGCAGAGGTCAGAATTGACGAAGAATTGGGTTATGCTATGGTTATGGGAAGGGATCCAGAATCTGCGCTCGCAGGTGCAATTCTGGATGCAGCAGTCGAATCAGGGCACCCCCTCACGCCAGAGATCATTGATCTGCTCAGAAGCGAGGAAGCGCGGTGCAAGGAAGAGTTACAGAAGACATGGGCAGAGGTTGCGACCACAAAAGTGGATTTCGAGGTGATGGCGTGAGGGACCTGGCATTCGATGTGATATTTGACTCCCAGAGGATCTTTCGGTCTCTTCTCGACGCCATGGCAAATCCAGGACGCATCATCACGCTTCCTGAGATCGGCATCAAAACACCCGCCGCAAACAGGTATCCTCTGCTCCTGCTCATGACACTGCTGGATCATGAGGTGAGTTTCTCTGTTCTGGACAACGGAGCTTTAGTAACAGAGTGTCTAAAAACGAATACCGGGAGCAAAGAGTCGAGACTCGAGGATTCTGACTTTATACTGGTCTACGGGGGCTCTTCTCATGGCTTGATACGGGGCGCAAGGGTAGGCACGCTTGAGTATCCTGATGATAGCGCAACTGTTATCTATGACATCGATTCGATCGGAGATGATGGAGGGGATGTTCTATTTGAACTTTCAGGACCCGGCATTGCAGATAAACGCATGATCGGCGCAAGCGGCATCGAACAGACTGAAATTGAGGATGTTCTTGCGATGCGGGACTATCCACTCGGTCTTGATCTGATCTTCTCGGATAAAGCGGGCAGGATAATGTGCATCCCCAGATCGACCATTGTGGAGGTGATGTAAATGGGTTACGTGCTTGTTAAAGGTGGAAGCGAAGCGATAAAGAACGCGGGCAGACTGGTCGGTTCGCTCCGCAGTGCGCCTCCTCTGGAGGTTTCGCAGATCAGGGGAAGGCTCAGGCTTTCGGTTGATCAGGTGATGGGCGAAGGCGGACTCTATGCACCAGAGCTCGCGGCTCTTGCAATCAGGCAGGCAGACGGCGACTTGATCGCTGCCTCGTTTCTGATCCGTGCATATCGGTCAACACTCCCGAGGATCGGGTACTCTGAAACTTCGGATACGAGGGAGATGTTCGTGCTGCGCAGGATCTCATCTGCGTTCAAGGAGATACCGGGCGGGCAGATCCTTGGTCCATCGATCGATTATACAGAGCGCCTCCTCGATTTTGGGGAAAGAGGTGTGGTGGATTATGCTGATGCTGATGCTGATCGGGAATTTGGAGCGGAAAAATCCGATATTCCGAAATTTAAGAAGGTGTCAGAGCTCCTTAGGGACAATGGTCTGCTCGAAGACGTATCTGCTGATGATGAAACCAGCGACGATGCCCGCGATGAACCTTATGACATAACAAGGGAGTCTATCAGGTTCCCTGCCCCACGTTCCGCACGCCTGCAAACGCTCGCACGGGGCGAGACCGGTGCTATGCTTGCGCTCGCATACAGTTCGCTTCGCGGCTATGGCTCTGTGCATCCGACTATTGCCGAACTGAGGGTCGGGCATGTCTCGCTCTGCATAAAACATCCCTACACCGGAAACGATGTGAGCGTCGGCGATGTACTGGTAACAGAATGCGAGGGGATACTCTCAGGAGTTGGCGCTACCGGAATAACAGCGGATAACAGGTTCTCTCTCGGATACGGACTGGTATTCGGGCAGAACGAGAAGAAAGCGATCTCGATGTCGATACTCGATGGAACCATGCGGGTATCCGAACCGAAAACACCTGCCGAGGATCAGGAGTTTGTCCTATACCATATCGACGGCATCGACGCAATGGGTTTCGTGGAACATCTGAAACTGCCGCATTATGTCACATTCCAGTCGAGTCTGGATCGGATCAGGACTGTTAAGAGCGAGAAGGTGGGGGAGGTTTCGGATGACTGAACTATCAACGCTTCCAGGGACTGATCAAACCGAGAAAGGTTACAACTTCGCGTTTCTCGACGAGTTCACAAAGAGGGAGGTCAGGCGAAAGATCTTAAAAGCAGTGGCGATTCCTGGCTATCAGGTGCCGTTTGGCTCACGGGAGATGCCGCTTGCAAAGGGATGGGGTACAGGCGGCATACAGATCACGCTCTCGATCATTGGACCGTCCGACGTCCTGAAGGTGATTGATCAGGGCAGCGATGAGAGTGTCAATGCTGTTAATATCCGCAATCTTGTTTCGCGCATGACCGGGGTTGAAACAACGAGTGACACCGGACAAGCAACAATCATCCAGACAAGGCACCGCATCCCTGAAGAGCCGCTTACCGGGGATCAGATCATGGTATTTCAGGTGCCGTTTCCTGAGCCTCTCCGAACGATTGAGCCCTCCGAGCAGGTGACGCGGAGGATGCATGCAGAGCAGGATTACAGCGGGATGTGGTTGCATCTGTACGAGGACATCGTTAAGCACGGCAGGATCACGATCGGCGCAAGATACCCGTGTCTGGTAAATGGCAGGCATCTGATGGATCCAAGCCCGATTCCGAGATGGGATGTGCCGCGATTGCACAGATCGCCTGTGCTCCACCTCTTCTGCGCAGGACGGGAGAAGCGGATATATACAATTCCGCCGCACACCGCAGTTGAGCCACTCGAATTCGAGGACTACAGGTTTGAGACCGAGGACTTTCGCGGGAAGGTCTGCGAGCGGTGCGGGAGTTCTGATACGTTTCTGGATGAGATCATCGATGATGCGACCGGGAATGCGAGGTATCTCTGTTCGGATACAAGTTTTTGCGAAAAACGGCAGAGAGGTTGCGCATGACTCCTGCACCGGCACTTGAGGTGAATAACCTGACCAAAATCTATGGCAGCAGATGCCAGGATTGCATCGAAAACACTGGTCCTGATCACGGCAGAAATGTATGCCCTGTCTGCGGCTCGGTTGTTGCATGTGCGGACATAACGTTTGAGGTGATGCCGGGCGAGATACTCGGAATCGTTGGCGAGAGCGGCTCAGGCAAGAGCACGATCGTTCGCTGCCTCCACTTTGATATGGAGCCGACCGGAGGCGCGGCATATCTGCGCTGCTCTGGCAATGACTCTGGTGATGAGAACATCTTCATGTTAAATTCCCAGAGAAAGCGGGCTATCAGAAACCTGCATCTTGGCATGGTCTACCAGAACCCGCAGATGGGGCTCCGACTTGATGTCACCTCCGGCGGAAATATCGCAGAGAAGTTGCTTGCGGCAGGCTGGCGGAACGTCGGGAAGATTCGGGATCGGGGGGGATTACTCCTCAAGCGCACCGAGATTCCGCTTGAACGGATGGATGAGGCGCCGCGTAACTTCAGCGGCGGGATGCAGCAGCGGGTGCAGATCGCAAAGGCGCTGGCAAACGATCCCGATGTGCTGCTCCTTGACGAACTAACCACCGGACTTGATGTCTCGGTGCAGGCACGGATCCTGGATCTGATAAAAGAGATCAGAAGAAGCACGGATGCCGCGATGATCCTGATCACACACGATCTCGGGGTGATCAAACTCCTTTCCGAGCGCACGATCGTGCTCAAGGATGGACGCATCGTGGAGATGGGGCTTACCGATCAGATACTGGAGGACCCGCGGCATGAATACACCCAGTTACTGGTAAATTCGGTTTTATGAGGTGATCATCTGACAGACAACCATTTAGAGATTTTTGATCTGAACAAGACGTTCAACGTGCACGTTCTTGGCGGAAAAAAGATAAAAGGATTCGAAGATGTCAGTTTCAGCGTGAAACGTGGCGAATTTCTGGCAATCGTCGGAAGCAGCGGCTCCGGGAAATCCTCGCTTCTGAAATGCATGTACAGGACATACCTCGCTGATACCGGATCGATGTTGTACCGCCCGGATTCTAACAGCGCCATCGATCTCACCACCGCATCGGATCATGAAATCCTTGCGCTGCGAAGAAGCGAGATTGGATACGTGTCACAGCTTTTGCAGGTGGTTCCAAGGACAATTGCAGTCGATGTGATCGCAGAACCATTGCTTCAGCGTGGAATTGGGATTGATGATGCGAGGGACGCGGCATCGAGATATCTTGCACGGCTACGGATCCCTGATGACCTATGGGATGCGTATCCTTCCACGTTCAGCGGCGGCGAGCGCCAGCGTGTGAATATCGCAAGAGCGTTGATCGCAGCCCCGCGACTGCTGCTGCTGGATGAGCCCACGTCCGCGCTTGATCCTGCGTCAACCGCGGTTGTCGTCGAGATGTTGCGGGGGGTAAACAAGGGAACCACGATGATCGGCATCTTCCACGACCTTTCTGTTGTGCGGGAACTGGCTGACAGGGTCGTTGTGATGAAAGATAACCGGATGGTCGGAATCGGGACGCCAGAGGAGATTGTAGGTGACCGGGGTGACTGATATGAAAATAATCAATGGACAGATAATAACACCGGATGGCGTAATCGAAAACGGCGTAATCGAGATAGTTGATGGAATAATAACCGACATCCGGGAGAATTCATCAAAATTCGGTGACGTGATCGATGCAAACCGCGGATACGTGCTGCCAGGGATCGTTGATATTCATGGGGATGATCTTGAGAACGCAATCTCGCCAAGACCGTCAGCAAGGTTTCCTGTTGACTTTGCGCTCCTGCATCTGGACAGGAGAAACGCGAGCATGGGAATCACAACAAAATTACATGCGATCGCATACTTCGAGGATGAACTCAAAAACAGGAGTGTCGGCACTTCAAAAGAGATTGTGGAGACGATGGCACGTCTCGAGGACGAGTTTCTGACGCATCACTTTGCGCATGTCAGATGCGAGATTAGCGGCGATCTGAAAGACGTATTTGAGGCTATCGAGAGTCCGCTTACCAAACTCGTCTCATTGATGGATCATACGCCGGGACAGGGGCAGTTTACAGACCATACGCGTTACCGGGAGTATCACAAGAGGATGTACGGATTAAACGACGCTGAGATCGATCGGATCATCAGAAAGAAATCCGGTTATGCGGGCGAGTTGGTGCAGAAGATGCGGAAAGTTGCGGAAATTGCTCATGCGAGGGAAATATCTATCGCATCGCACGACGACGACAGCCCGGAGAAGGTGGAACTGGTCCACAGCATCGGTGCCCGCATCTCTGAGTTCCCGATAACGCTTGACGCAGCGAAGAGAGGGCGTGAACTCGGCATGACCATTTCCATGGGCGCACCGAATGTTGTTCTCGGCAGGTCAACGTCTGGCAACCTCAGCACCAGCGAGGCGATCGATGCAGGTCTTGTTGATCTTCTCTGCTCGGATTATAACCCCGGGTCCATGCTCTACTCCGCATTTATCCTGTGGAAGCGGGGAGTTCTGACGCTTTCCGATGCTGTTAATATGATCACCCGGAACCCGGCAGAGGCGGTGGGCATGGGCGGTACGATCGGGTCAATTGAGATCGGGAAACGCGCCGATCTGCTGGTCGTCTCAGAACGGATGAAACTTCCTGTTGTGACGCGCACGATTGTGGGCGGGGAGGTCGTGTATGCGGCAGGTGGTGTGAGATGACAAGAATTGGCGCGGCTCTGGATCTCCGTTTCGGGAAAAACACGCTACAGTTCATTGATTTCCTGTATTCGAATGGATTTGACCATATCGAGGTCAGAAAGGACAACGATTACGTCTACAAAACGGCGGACCCGGATCTTCTGGGGCGGATTCTCTCTGAATATGATTTCACGATCTCGTACCACGCTCCGAGCCGGGAATTTAACATTGGAAGTGTGAACGAACGAGTCAGGCAGTCCTGCGTCGCTCAGGTGATCCGGATAGGCGAGTATCTGCAAGAGGTCGGTTCAAAAGGATGGGTGAACCTACATGCAGGACACGTTCCGCGGGCGTACCACGAAAACGTCATCGCAAAGGCAGAAGCGAATATGACAAGATCGCTCGGGGATATTAGAACGGTTTATGAGGGGCTGGATACAGGACTCCTGGTTGAGAACGACAGTTTTGAGGATGGTTTGATAAAATTCGGGTTATATCCTGAAGCGATTCTCGATATCCTGAACCAGCATCCGAGTTTTGACACGACCTTTGATATCGGTCATGCCCATCATTCGGGGGTGCCGCCTGAACGGTTCACCGAACTTCTTGGACGCAGGATTGAGGCTGTGCATCTGCATGACAACAACGGAACGCATGATGAGCATCTCGCACCCGGCAGGGGATCTGTTGATTTCGGCGGTGTCCTTGAGCGGCTTGATTTTTGCGGCACGTATGTGCTTGAGATGAAGACGCTGCCGGATGTTATTTCGGGCATGGAGTTTGTCAAATCGCTGGGGCTTGTGAAATGACAGAAAAAGACATTCAAATCGAAAGCCGTGACTTAAACCTCTGGTACGGTGATGCACAGGCGTTAAAGAGCGTCTCGATGGATATGCCAGAGAATAAAGTCACCGCCGTGATCGGTCCGTCCGGATGCGGCAAATCCACATTCATCCGCTGCATCAACCGGATGAACGACCTGATAAAGGACTGCCGCATCACTGGCGAACTGCTCTTCAGTGGCAGGAACATCTACGACCGTGATGCGG
>CBDAFH010000191.1:0-3693 GCA_965195165.1 uncultured ANME-2 cluster archaeon
GATGCTTTACATGTTTATGTAATAAATATGTAATTTAATAAAGAGAGTATCTTCAAAAACAAAAAATCACAATCAGTAGCCACTATTCACCATTTGCAAAAATAGATCTTCTTGCGAAAAACACGTGCGGAATGTCAGATGTATGTTAAAGGGCGCGGGACTGGAAAAATTACTAATAAAGAATATCAGGAAGTTTGTAATACCTCTGAAAGAACCTCTTCACGGGATCTGGCAGCTCTGGCGGCATCAGGACTATTTGAGCAAATCGGCACTACCGGAAAGGGCACGGCGTATATTCTAAGACGCCATAAGGCGCCACAAAGACGCCAGAACAGATTAGCAATTAATGGGCGATTCTCAAGGACAAGAGAGTGGAGTACTCGTTCAGGGGCTCTCATATACGATAAAATCTGGATGATACGGCTGTTTTTTTGGGGTTTCAAAGTTGAGTTGAATACTTAACCAAAGCACGCATAACAGCACCCGGCATCATCTGGTAATGTCCAGCCAAGCCCCGTTGGGCAGTGGCATCGATAAATCGCTCACGACGATTCATTACCGTTCCCTGCCCCGGTCTCTGGCACATAGATCACCTTCCCGTCGGCAAGCTTGTATGCCGTCCCGAGCACGTCGCCCTCCCCACCAGCGATCTTGTCTGTCATGTTCATCACCTCGATCGTCTGCCCTTCCTTTATGATGATCTGCATATCCGGCTGCCCCGGGTTGGTGACAACAGTGAGATCGGCGTCAGGATCGAGCAGTTGCGGCATATTGTACGACACCACAAGCATCACGATCAGCGCGACCGAGAATACCATCGCAACATCGAAGATGTTTGCCACGCCGGAGAGCGGACTCCGTTCGGAATCCTCGTCCAGCAATCCTTTCCGCCGTGTGCGCTTACTTCTCGGCATATTTCTCCAGAAAAGCATCGAGAATGTATTCGATGTCGTTTAGGTCCTGCTGGTACCATCTTCTGCGGATCATCGTGAGACTAAATCCGACGGCTCCCGAAAAAAGTCCGAGCACGGTGGTTGCGAATGCGATCACCAGATTGCTTGCAAGTTGCTCCACATTTCCCTCGGCAAGCCCCATCAGCGCAGGACCAAGCGGGATCAGTGTACCCATGAGACCTAACATCGGACCGACTGTGGCTAAGAGTCTCGTCGTCTCGAGTTTCTTTGCCATCGCAATCTCGCAATCACCAAACAGCCTGTCGAAATTGAAGTATCCCCTCCCGATCTGGTCTGCAAGATCACGCATGAATGCAGATACAAAGAATGGCTGTTTTCCGTTTATGAGGGCGGAAGCATCCGATTTTCTGCATAACTCTTCCATCCCCCGGACGTCCCGGTATCTCCTTGTGTATTCGGAGATGAACTCGCCGGCAAGCGCAAGTGACCAGACCACAAATGCCATGAGGAGGAGGATTACCGGATACAGGAGCGCGTACGAGATCCAGTATAGCGTCTCAAATATTACTGTCGATGTGTCCATGTTAGTGCCTCACCGCTCCTCTGCCCTGTCGATGGCAAATCCGATCGCTATGATAAATAGCAGCGCGATGAGCGGTACCACGGTTCCCGCGAGATCAAAGTTCCCGGGAGTTATATCCAATTGTTTTGTCTTCATGTATGCTGGCATTAGAAGCGCTCCAAGAATATAGAAGAGTCCGATGAAGATCATCGCATCACCAAGTGCGGCAGGAGTCTTGCCAAGCCGCCTGAAGAAGAGCGAGGATCCGATTACGAATACGGAGAATGTCACCCCGACGATGATGCCGATCGCGATGCCGCCCAGACCGATCTGCGAAGCAAGGATGCTACATGCGATGAATATGGCGGCAAGACAGACCGGACACGGCAGCGACAGGATTGCAAAGGTGCGCTTCGAGACATCGCAGCCCGAGTTCCACTTCCTTGTCGTGTACACGCCCGCAGCGACCAGGGCGAGCGCAAGCATCGTGTGGAATGCAAGACCGAGATTGAGCAGCCCCTGCATTAAATCGATCGAGAATAGCGTGATCAGGTAGCCGATGAAGATTGAGATCACAAGGTAGCCTGCTGCAACATACAGGGCGTCTCTCTTCCGGATGCTTGATAGTCCGCATCCGGCTCCGGTCTTGATCCCGAATACTGCGATACTTGTCAGAACGCCTATCACTGCAACGCTTATCAGACTCATTGTTCAACCTCTGTTTAGTTGAATTTAGAACAAGTCTGGTTTATAAGGGTTGTGGTTGGAGCATTCGGAAGAATGATTTTTTAGTGAACCGGTTACTTTTCTACGAGTTTTTGCAGGATCTGCTCCAGACGGAGGTTGTGCGCACCCATAAGTTGGGTATGCGATCCCATTTTCCGATTGAAAGTTCTTTGTTCATCTGCGAAAGCATCGAATTTTGTGTTCATCATGTAGATACCGATCTTGATGTCAGGCAGCGCTTCCAGCAGTTTAACACCTTTGTCCAGTTTTCTGCCGATGTCGGATATCTCGCCAGTCCTCAAGTTTCAAGAACTCCGGAGGTAGATTCAGATCGATATCGGTGATGATCTCATCCTTCACAAACTGTCCGATGCTGATACCGGGTGGTGCCCGCGTCTGTATCGCATGGAATAATTCATTCACCGACTCAACCGAACCACCGCAAAGCATCTTCACGTTGCCATCAGGATCGTTATACATAACCGTGTACATGATATGAATTTGCGGTACTCTCGATGAATCTGTGAAATCCAATGTCCTGCACATCGCCAGTCACAGTGACATTGTAGTACCTGCTGTCCATGCATCGTACTATGGGGCAGAATATAAAAATGTATGCTTCCCGGGTAATGGCGGAAAAAAGAAGAGCGGTGAGGTTTCGGTCTATTTGCCGCAGCACCGAAAACGTGGAAATTATGTTGATGTGCCAGAACACGCACCTGAATGGCGTATGTGGGTCAAGCGGGGACACTGATCCCGAGTCCGGTGATTGCAATCTTTATCTCTGCGACATCATCGCTCAACTGATCGTATTTCATTCTCAAATCCAGCATTTCTTTATGAATCTCTTCCAGAGATATTAATTTATCTTTCATTATTACTGTATTTTCTTTTATTTCTTTTATCTGACTCGTATCTGCTTTTATCTGGCTCGCGTCATCCTCCACGTCTTTTAATGTGTTGTTCATGTCGCTTAATATCCGGACTAGCTTCTCTGCTTTCGTGTCAAAACTTTTCATCACGCCGAGCAGATCGCCAAGCGTTGCCCTTTTCGGGACATCGGCACCCATTCTATCAAAAGAATCAAATTCACCGATGTAGTCAACATATTCTACAGATACATCCTCAACATTTGCAAAAGAAGGTGGACTTTCCGTCGTCTCACCGATCAACTGTTCAATACTACCTTTTTCGCCTTCACATACAACAACGACGCTACCATCATCCAGATTTTTTATGCAGCCTGCGATATGAAGAGAATCGGCAAGATTCTTAACAAACGTCCGAAAACCAACTGTCTGTACATCCCCTGTTATGGAAATGTTCGCTCTTATCATGATATTGACTTATACCCGATACCGACATCAATGTTTCGATGGAATTGTGAAAAAAGAAAAGCAGTGAAGGGAGATATCTCCCTTCATTTATTCGCGTGTTCGTTTACTCTCTGCGCCGCATTACCAGATATGCAGCCACAAGCAGTCCAGCGAT
>CBDAFH010000192.1:0-3286 GCA_965195165.1 uncultured ANME-2 cluster archaeon
CTTTGAGTGTCCTGTGGTAGTCGTCGATCCCGATGATAACGCCGGTGCGCGTCCCGGCATCATCACATATTTTGCTGCTGCAACTCCAGCCATATTATCTCCTGATCGATACGTATTTTCGTAATCTTTATTTAATCCACCCTCATCTGCCCTTTGCCCCCTCTCACACCCGATCCATAGGGATTCCCAAACAAGAGGGTTTACCCCACGGTGTACCCGAAGTCACTAAACCCCGGACTTAAGTACAGGGCTTGTGCATTGCGATCCCATACCGTTCATCTTACCGTTGCACTCGATATTAAGTTCATCAGTAGCTATACCAACAACGATACTGTAAGACTGCCATACCAATCGCATGGGTTTCATACGATCATCGGCTTCAGTCGCATGATACTTAAACCTAACGGCAAAGTTCCTACGTGTTCGTGAGCGATCTTGCTATAAAATGCAGCACCTCTTATCGATAAGGGTGTGACGTTCCCGGCACATTGTCACTTGTGAGTTCCCCTACGCTTAAGTTCCACTCACAAAAACTCCATAAGCGTCCTCTGAAACCTGCATTCATCGAGTAATTGCATCTAGTCCCGCCACCTGTCCTGAGGCGTCCGGATGCGCGTCTGCATCTTGGAAAGCGCACCACCAACGCTATCAAACCGCATCCCGCGCCCGGCGAGTGCGTCACGAACCGCTTCCCTGATCACCCAGACCCCGAGCGGAGCCCAGTAATCAGGAAGAATCTCCCGCACGATGAATACCGACGCCTGCCGCCTGATTGCGTGGAGATACTCGACAGCAGCGGTTCTTGCTGCATAGTATCCCCCTGCAAGCGATGAATATCCTTTCTTCCCGCCATATCCTTCCCGGTCGCTTCCGATCCACAGTTTCTCGGACCATACCGAATTCGGATGCCATATCTCGATTAACTCGAACGAAAAACATCTGGGGATCAGCAGGATCTCGAAATGGTTGCCGAATTTCTCGGAAGTGAATAAGACGATGTCGCGTATCTCAGGATAATCCCGTATATCGTCGAGCAGCATCTTTCCGACCATGTCATCGATCGCGGTGATCGACCACCGTGTCGGGACGAGCCGCCGCTCTCTTCCCAGGAGTCCGATCGAGAAGATGCGCGTGATGTGGTGTTGCGAGATGTCGTGCCGGTGCAGTTCGCGTATCGAGTCTGCGGCAAGCACATCGGTGTCAGACACCAGATAATCGACCTTTCCCGGGACTTTCGGGTTCTCTGCAAGCGTGATACTCTTAATCTCGCCTGCAGGACCCATCGGCATCAGCGTGCCATCGAATGCCACATTCATATCCACCGGTTTCGTGAACCACACCTCAGTATCCACCGGCACCTCAGCCATCGCCAGTTCCTGTGATGTGAGCAGAAAAGGGTTTTTGGGAGCTTTCGCATCCTTCACATCCATCCGGGTGTACGAACGCACCAATCTCGACCGCAATCCGATGACCTCGTCGATACTTATCTTCAGAAGTTCTTTCGGATCGTCATACTGCCGCGCCTCGCTATCTCCCACATTCGGAGGTACCAGGGGTCCTGCAAAGATGTCAGGATAGCCTTTGCGCCCGACAAAAACGGATGGTGGCGACGCTCCGAAGAGATTGTCTGAGACAGGGATTGTCTCGACTGCCTTGAATCGCTCCAGAATCGGGCAGCATGGGCGTCCACATAGCCCCTTTCCCTTGCAGGTTACGCATCGATCCATCATCCAGTCATTGGCATGGTATGTAAAATAGGTGGCGGTCGAACCATCAAAAGCATTTTTAAGGAGTCTGCCATAGTTGGTAGGTATTCATGAGATTGCGGATAATCAGTTCGAAAGAAGAGATTGGCAAAGTGGATCCAGCAGAAGAGCTAGTGCATCTCACGTTCAGACCGTCGAACACGGACGTGGTTGCGCTGATAAAGGCATGTCCGGATCTTTTGGTGGTGCACATCCCGGATTCATACAAGAAAACGATGTCAAAGTCAGCAACGATGTTTCTGTCCGCAAACAGCATCAAACTGCTCGCGGGTGATCTGCGCGGGCACCGCAAGGACGTTGACCAGTACTACACAGTGAGCGATGCCGTCATCTTAGAGATACTCGACCACCAGAAGAACGGACTTCGCAGGGATGAGATCGTTAGAAAAGCCGGCAGGAACTCCCGATTGAGTCCGGATCTCATCAACCACATCGTCGATATTAATAGCGAGCGGTTGAATATTCAGAAGTCGTAACGAAATATTCGGATTCGTGAAATTCGTGATTTAATCCATTTTTACAGAAATCCCCTCCAATAAAACACAAATGGAACGAATCGTACGAATTACACGAATGTTATTCGATACGCCTATAGTTCAAGGATGTTTTATCCGGTCCGGGTTATTTTGTGGCAGTCCCGGGGGCTGCTGCCTCACCCGCCCAGATATAGCCGGAGCACGTCCTCGTTCTCGAGTAGTTCCAGCCCGCGCCCCTCGAACCGGTTCCGGCCCATCTCAAGCACGTACCCGCGGTCAGATATCCCAAGCGACCTCCTCGCGTTCTGCTCAACGATAAGGATCGAGGTGCCCGCGCGATTCACCTCAGCGATCTTATCAAAGACCATATCCCGCATCACCGGAGCGAGTCCTGCAGACGGCTCGTCAAGGAGCAGCAGGTCAGGCGAGAGCATGAGCGCACGCCCGATCCCGACCATCCGCTGCTCTCCGCCGCTTAAGGAGCCAGCCCTGATCTGCCCCTTCTCCTTTAACGCCGGGAAGATCGCGTAGATCCGTTCCAGACTATCGGATATGTCGTCATCGCGTATGAACGCGCCCATCTCAAGATTTTCAAGGACTGTAAGAGACGGGAAGAACTCCTTCTCCTGCGGAACATAGGACATTCCGAATCTGACGACCCTATCCGGCTTGACTCCGGTTATATCACGGTCTTTGAAGATGATCGTCCCGCCTCTCGTACGAAGAAGCCCGAATATCGTCGTCATAAGCGTGGATTTACCTGATCCATTCGGACCGATGATGGATACAATCTCGCCGGACTCGATATGCATCGATATGCCGTGCAGGATATCAAGATCGGTGTATCCTGCCACGAGATCGCTTACCTCAAGAATCTTCATCTTCACCCCCCCTCATCCCTCGCCGCCTATATACACGTTCAGCACATCCCGCCTCCGTTTTATCTCAGCAGGCTCGCCTTCTCCCATGACCTTCCCTTCATTCATGACCACGATCCTGTCGCTGATCTTTGTGATCGCAGGGATGTCGTGTTCGATCACAAGG
>CBDAFH010000193.1:0-9648 GCA_965195165.1 uncultured ANME-2 cluster archaeon
AAGCAGAAGACGGCATACGAGATTCTGACATGTGACTGGAGTTCAGACGTGTGCTCTTCCGATCTGACACTGACGCTGCCAAAACTCGGTTTTATTACGCCTGTGAGCATTCGCACCGTTGTGGTCTTGCCAGCACCATTCGGTCCTAAAAATCCAAATACTTCGCCTTCTTCCACCTCAAAGTTGATATGATCCACTGCTGTGAGTCCATTGTAATCTTTAGTCAGTTCTTTGACCTCAATCACGTTTTTCACAAGTCTGCACCCCCATTTTCCAGTAAATCGATGACGATCTTCCTCGTCTTCAGTTTCCAGACCTTTTCGGGCGCACCTCCGCCCTTCTCCCTGTACTCGGAGACCTCGATGATGCCTGCACGGTTCAACTCCGAGAGGTGGTAGTACAGCCCGGAAGGCGTAAGCCCAGCGCCGCGTTCTGCTAAAAATCCGTAGATCTCCTTTGTGCTCCGGCTGCCGTCCCCGATGAAGTCGATGATCGTCCAGCGGGTCGGGCAGTGGAGCGCCCTGATGTACGTTCTGAGTTCTTGCAGGCGTGGGGAACAGTTGCACATTATATCACCTGAATATTACAGTATTATACTGTGATATTGTGGTGGTTGCTTAAAAGGTTTGCTGTATCTTGGGGTTGTCAATTCATCTGGCGTTAACAGTCCCGCTACTACGAAATGTTTTTGTAAGACGCGTTCTAACATACACAGCATGGAGCGCAGGGAACTCCGCCATGATCGACATACGGTTTCACTTCTGACTGACCATATGGTCTTCTCGCCGAAGTATCGAGGGAAGATTCCGGTTGAGAAGACGATCGCGCTCGCAGTAGAGGGGATTATTCGTAAGATATACAAAGAGATGAAAATCGAAATCATTGATATGGCGGTGAAGAATCAGGAGAAACGAATGCGAAAACGCTATGTACAGGCCTTGGACTTAAGTCCGGGGTTTAGTGACTGCTGATGTAAAATCCTGCTCGCTATAAAGGATAGAGATCCATAACAATTTTTAGTTAATTTTCTAATGGTGATATTTGCTAGAAAATGAAAATCATAGGAATAATATATTCTAACAGATAATCTTACTTCCATGGAAAATAAAGAAATTGCTAAACTTGCTGTTTTTATAATTTTTGGGTTACCTCTTTTAGTTACAATTTTATTTTGGACAATGGATTCTTTAAACAATCCGAATTTAAATAATATTGAAGAAGGAGTGAGATTGACAGAAAAAGTAGCTATACCTTGGTGGATAGAAATTATTGAATGGTTAATCGGATTACCAGGATTAATAAAAGCTATTATTATTTTTATTTTTGTCTTTTTCTTGAAGTGGGTTGGAGAAATTAAATGAAAAAATCCCTATTGGAAGCTGAAAAACTAATAAGAGATTTAGATGAAAAAACGATTGACAATAGAGCTAAAAGGTTAGTTGAATTGGAAGCTATAACGCTCTCTGCAATTGAATTCGAAATTCCAATACGAATGTATAATTATATTGATGAGGCGAGTAAAACTTACATAGAAAAGTGTTATCGAAGTTGCATATTTTGTTGTTCTAATGCAGTAGAGCAGGCTTTCAAAAAGGAGTTAATATTTTCAGAAAATAATATAAATCAAAGGAAAAGTGTTCAAGAAGAAATTGAAAAAATGACATTTGGCAAAATAATTAATAAAGGAAAAAAAATTGATTTTTTATCTTGTTTTATAAATGATGCTGAATGGCTAAAAAATCTAAGAAATAAGGTAGCTGTTCATCCAATTTATATATCACATGGAAATATTGGAACTGAAACACCTGAAATTGCTGAATGGCGAAAACAATCAATAAAGAAAGATATTGAGACACTTTTACCGTTTTTGGATAAAGAAAATCAAAAACAAATGTATGATGTTTTAGAAAATCAAAAAGCTATCGAAGATATTTTTGAGTGGGGTTTGTCGGAGGATATTATTCAGATTTTAGCATTGAAAGCATGGAAAAAGATGAAAAGGGTTCTTGAAGGTATTTACTATTTACATTAAAAATTCGAGCATCAATTTAGATACCTCCCGTTTCTAACGGGGGTCCATGACTGGGGCTTCGAGCAGCTATCAGGGAGTGCATGGAGATCGGGGCGGTCGTGTGGATGGTGTGGTTTATAGCGGGTGAAATGAAACACGGATGCAACTGAAAATTGCAAACCTTCCGCAAATTTTCAGAGTGTCAAGGTTTATTACCAATTAAACGTAACGCGTATCACCAGAGGAGGCATCTTATATGGCAGAACCAATTCGACTTGGGTTACTCATAGACGATACGGAAGACGTACGCGAATTTGAGGAAAACATGAGAAACCCAAAAGTCACAAAGGAACAGGTGGAGTTCCTCAGAGAGGCAATCCGAGTTTACAAGACGCACCCGTTCTAATTTTATGTGTCCGCGTTTCTCTTATGATGACTTGCAAATAGTTCCATACCTAAAACGATGCAAGGTATCAGGGTTTGAATCGACCTCTCCCGAATTAAATGGGTTTTTAAAAGAAGATGCGCTCAAAAACCAGGAGGAACTCATCGGTAAAACATATCTTTGCTGTTATTCAAATCGTCTGGTTGGGTATGTGACATTCACTACCGATATTATCAAAAAGAAAGAGGTGCAAGAAGAGGAAAACATCGAAATACCATATAAAGAATATCCTGCAATTAAAATCGCTCGTTTGGCTGTAGATAAGAGATATGAACGAAGAGGCGTGGGGCGGTTCTTATTGCTTGCTGCGGTCGGTAAGGCACTTAAAATATCGGAAGAGGTTGGTTGCCGTTTTATAACAGTCGATTCAAAACAAGAGTCGATAGGGTTTTATAGAAAATCTGGCGGTTTTAAATTGGTCAGAGGGTACGAAAAAAAGAAATATCCAACAATGTATTTTGATGTGTTACCGACGATTAAAGAAATGAAAGCGACAAACACAGAAATTGAAGATTTTTCGGTTGCGGAAAGTACGCCTTCGATAACAAAGAACTGAAGAAGTCTGTACCATACATACACCACGATCTTCATCTCATATCTATCGCGCTCCCGGAATGCTCGACCTCGACCCCATGAACGCCCCGGAATTTCATTCGGGCGTGGTACGGCTGGGGCATCCAATCCTCACCTCCACCGCTTTGAGTCTCGAAATAACTATAACCCCCCGCGCAGAGAATCCATTGATCCATAATGCAACACCCATCCGAACTTGCACGATGTAACCTCTGCGAATGGAGGTGCGGGGTAAACCGGCTCGAAGGTGAGCGCGGCGTGTGCAGGGCAGGAGCGCACCCGGAAATCGCGTACACGATGCTATCAGAGACGCTTTCCAGTTACTCGGTCACCATGCTCGGATGCAATTTTAGGTGCATATACTGCAACGCATACCGGATATCGCAGTATCCTGATGCGCAGTGGTTCTACCGGGATTATGTAGAGCCGGCAGTGCTTGCAGATGAAATGATATCCAGAATGACGCCAGGCACCGATAAGATCGGGTTCACAGGCGGCGAGCCAACGATTCATCTCCCCTATATCGAGGAGGTGGTGCAGGCGATACGGGAGAAGGGTACGGATATCGGTGTGGGAATTGCGACCAATGGTTTCTGCACACCAGAGACACTGAAGAGGGTGATCGATATAGCCACATCGATCTCTTTCGAGATCAAGGCTTATGACGACGATGTTCACAGGATGCTGACAGGCGCACCGTCCGCGCCGGTGCTTAGGAATGCAAAAGTCCTTGCTACAACTGCCAGGAAGCGCATCCGTGTATTCAGGACCGTGGTGATACCGGGCGTAACCGATCGTCAGGTGCTAAAGATAGCGGCATTTATCGCAGAGATCGATCCGACGATACCGTATCGACTGATCGGGTTCCGGCCGAACTTCATATTGTATTACCATCCCGGACCAGGTATGGCTCTGATGAACGATCTGACTGAGCAATGCAAGGATATCGGCCTCACGGACGTGGCATGGTCCGGGTACTATCCAACCGAGATACCGGGTGGCAGCGAGACAGAGATTGCCGCGCAGTATCTCAGGCGCGCTGGCTGCCATAAATATCCAAGATCGTGCGGGGACTGCGAATGGAAGGATCAGTGTCCTGCATGTCTGCTCGAACCGTGGAGATGAATCGGGCGGTATCAGGGATCTCGCGGCTTACGATGCTCGACCGAGTGTCAGATAATAATGTTGCACTTGCAGAGACGGATAAAGAAAAAAGAAAAAAAGAGGGAGGGGATTTAATCAAACGTTGATTCGTTTATCTCATCCATAGCATCGATATCGTCAAGCCCTCCGAGCAGATCCTCAAGTTCCGCAAGATCGCTCTCGAAACTATCCATCTCATCCTCGGTGAGTTCATCGACATCGGTTGCCGCTCCCGCTGGCGTCTGCGGCGTCTCTGTTGCGGATTCCGTGCCTCCGTCCTGCGATTTATCGACGCAGCCTGAGCAGCTTGTGAACACCAGTCCCACGAGGATGAGTGAGATCACATATCTGGCGTTCATGATGCTGCCCCGCTGTCATCAGTTCCGGATTCGGTTTCATTGCCCGATGTATCGGCATCTCCATCCCCACCCCCATCGGTTCCCGAATCCGACTCGTTTGCCGGATCATCTACCGATTCGTTTACCGCCTCGTTTGCTGCCGGTTCGTCTTCCGCTTCATCTGCTAAGTCATCGCCTGCATAATCACCCTCTTCGGAAACGATTGCTTCTATACCGATCTCGTATTCATCACGCGGCTCCTGCCAGTCGCCTGATGAGATCGCTTCACCACCAGATCCGGTCACATGATAGGTGCCATCCCCGACGAGAATCGCCCGTCCAGTTCCGGTCACGGTCAGATCGATTCCTGATCCGACCAGCGCCACTGAAACGTCACTGCCAGTAATATCTGCGGTGCCATCGAACCCGTGGTACATCGTCCATCTGCCTGATTGATCCTCCACGCCATTTCCTGTGACTGTGATCGCCATGTCACCTTTGCGGTCGTGTACCATCAGCGTACCATAGTCACAAGAGAGCGAGAGATCGGGCGATCCGTGGATCCATGCAGTCCCTGATCCGCTGGCTTCAAGCGTGCCGGTTCCGTTTAAGATCACAGCGCCGTCCCTGTAACCTTCGAGTGCCCGCAACTCCTTAAACATCTCCCTGAGGATCTGGTTCGCCTCTCTGATACAGCGGCTGGCATTTCGGATATACTGCTGCACCTCTCCTGAATTGATCGCCTCATCGGAGACCGCTGCCTTTGCAAGTTCGTAGTTCTCCTCGACACAAACGATTTTCGCATCGAATTCTTCCAGATTCAGTCTCAGATCCGTGGTATCGACACCCTCGTTCCCAAGTTCGGTGATCTTCGCATCCAGCCGGTCAGAGATGTATTTCGCCTTATCGATATACGCCGCAGTCCGCGCAGCGGCCATGTACTTTGCGTAATGCAGAATCTCCTTGCGAATTGAGCTCCATTCTTGATTGATCGACCGCGCGACCGACCTGAGGTCTGCCGCGGTATCAGCACTCTCTACCTCTGGCTTGTAGCTTTCGAGCCTCTGTATGTAGCGGTCGATGTTCTCAGACGCGCCCTCTGGCACTAATATGCTGTTCTCGGCAAACTCGACCTGTTCTTGCAGGAGCTCAAGTCTCTCGATCATCAGGTCGAGCATCTGCAGAAGATGATCCTGTGCAGCGCCTACAAGCATCTGCTGGTTTTCAGGAGTCCTATTGTTCCGGTATGTCTCCCGCGCACCCTGTAGATCGTTTCTGCTATCTCTCCTGATCGCTTGCGCATCGGCATCCATACCCATTCCGGCAGATCCGGTACGGACGTTCGCAGCCTGTACCTGCCCTATGGTTTTGTTTACTTGTGCATCGTTTGCACGCAGCCCGTCGTTGTTGCCTGCCGCTGCAATGCACGGCATGTACATGCATGTCAGCAACAACGAAACGATGAACAGCGTTTTTATTTTGTTCATATTCTTTACCTCCGGTTGTGTTGTGTTTCGGTTATGTTCTTTCAGGCAGTTCTGCCCATATCCCACTGGAATAAGTTATGAGATAAGCATACTTTCGGTTTTTAGATTTTTTAACTCTTTATAATGCTTTATCATCCTTTATCAATCGCCGTAATTCAACTTAAATCATTATAATCAGTTATTTGATTCCACTGGTGTGCGCGATGTGAGGATGTGGGGGTGTGTGTGAACGCGTGCATATTTTAACCAGCATCTTTAAATTATTCAAAGATAGAATATCGTTAGGATCAGGAATGAAGATGCTCATGAGATTGCTATTCGCCGCATCGATCTGTCTGCTCATCGCGTGTACAGCATCTGCCATGCCGCCAGCTATGGACCACACCGACAACTACACCGTAGTTCTCACGTACGGGCAGACCCCGTATCAGATCGGGTATCGCGCTTCCGGAAACGTCACTGCGTGGAACTGGTGGGACACTGGTGACGGCATGCAGCAGCAGAACCTGATACTTGCAATGGTGCTTGATAAGACCGCGCACCCGGTCGGCGGACTGTCCCAGCCCAGTTTCAGTCTCTCGCAGACACGATTTCGCGCGGGGCTGAATACGTACTCATGGAAAGCGGACGACGACGGAACCGGCGATTACAGCAACAACATGGATATCTGGCACTGGGTACCTCTCAACCTCACAGGACGTTACAACCCGGAACTGACATTTTATACGTGGTACAACATAACCCCGGGCGACTACGGCTATGTGAAAGTCTCGATCGATGGCGGGAATACGTGGACCGAACTTGAGAGTTACACTGGTGACCAGCCAGGCATGCCAGTTAAGAAGACGATCGGCCTCAATGCTTACAATAACACGGATATAATTCTCGCATTCAACTTCGTATCAGATTCAAGCGGCACCAATGAGGGATGGTACATCGATGATATCAAGGTCGTTACCGATGGTTTCATCGTTCCGTTCTTCGAATGGCGGCTGTTTGGCAGCACCATCTTCAGGGACAGTGCAACATCGACACCCTCCGAGCTCGTGGTCGATGTCTCGTATCCGTCTCATGATGCCACCAGGACCGAGACGGTAAAACTCCAGGAGTACTCGAAGGGGCTTTACGCCGGGATATTCTACTATGCAGCCAACGAGACCTATTCAGGCAGATACGAGATCAATTTCACCAATCAGATTAATGGCACCGATCCTGCGTCTGTCGTGACGGCATTTGACACCACGCTCTGGGGCTGCCAGGCAAGCAATTGCCACGATGCATGGTCTCCGACGAACGATCCATCGAATAGAACCCTGACCGATGTCGTCCATCCCGATAATATCACATCATCGACCGCAACCAACTGCTTAACAGCGTGTCACACACCTTCGGCATCCCAGTTCCTGCGCGCAACGCCTGTGCACCTCCACGAGATCGTGTACGGGCATTACGGCGGATTTATTTGCGGAGAAGCCGGATGGATCGAGATATTCAACGAGCCAAATGTGAATATACAGATGTACCGTGAAACCTCGGTCAAGCGACCGCTCGTACAGGGCGCATTCGACCAGCCGTCACATGCATTCGAGACCGCGCCGGTTGACTGCATCGACTGCCACACAAAATTCATACACGATGATACCGGTAGCGTCCAGTATCCTGTAGCGTTAACCCCCGCCCTGCGTGGAACAAACATCACCTACGGGGTTCACAGTAACGTTTCATGCGAGAAATGCCACGGCGATCTCTCGTATCCGGAGTTTACCTCCGGTGTCCGTTCACTGGACGGAGCGCTCAACGATTACGTGCCTGAGTTCATGAGTTACGAGGAGAGTACCGAGACATACATAATCGAGGTGGATGGCACAGCAGACATCAACGTGACTGTTGTTGCAGAGGATACCGATCATGCGTTCATATTATCGCTTGTTGGACCGGTCGACAACACCACAACAGGACTTGCGGACTTAAACGGAAGCGACCCGTGGCGCGGCACATACCTGCTTCCAAGCGTCGATGGCACTGCGATCTTTAGGGCTGGCGGGAAGATCTGCTATCCGTACGGGGAGTACTTAAACGTCGTGACCTTCGACACAAGTCCGCCGGAACAGGGCACGTGGGTCGCCAGGATTCTTGCCAGATCGACCGGGCAATTCAATTACACGATCACCTCGAACTACGCTATCGCACAGAAACCGATCATCCACATCCCGTGGAACTGCAGCGAGTGCCATCAGGCAAGCCCGCCGGCAGGATGTGAGGGCGCAGAGACCGGACTTACGATACCTGACTGGGACAACTATGGTCTGGCGTACACGCATACCGATATCGGTGACGATGGCAGCGATGATGTGACATGCAGGGCGTGCCACAACGCACTCCACGATGTCGGTATACTCGACTGCGTGAAATGCCACCAGACGCCGCCGGGCGGACACACCTCAATCTATTCAAATTATCTGGCAACGACCTACAAGGACTGCCTCCGCTGCCACAACGATCCGCACTACGAACCGGAACGCGCAGCAGGTGGCGACTGTGCCGACTGCCACCTATCAGGCGGAATGAATGCAACAGGTGGACTTCCGATCATCGATAGAGATGGGTTCATCGGAAGCGTGCATTTCAACATCACAGGTGACTTCGATGAATTTAACAACACCGCAATCGGAATGGTCTGCTGGGGCTGCCACAACAACTATTCAGAGCAGCTTCTGGATCCGAAGCACTTCAGGATCAAGCCCAACTGTACCGACTGCCACTTCAACGAAACCCCGATAAACATGGACTACCTCCCGAGACCGCCGCGGCAGGCAGTCGAGCACCAGCCAGACGGCATCGATGTGGTCACTGCCGTGAACTGCACGACCTGCCACAACAAGTCGCTGGTCAATGTTTCGGGCGTGCCTCCGACTGCCGATGTCAATAACCCGAATGCGAGAAACTTCGTCTCGCACTACGGCCGGCATCGAGACGATATCGCCGTCGATGATACAGTCAGCAACTGCTCCTACTGCCACCAAGATGAAGGAAACGAATTCAATGACGTGTTTAAGGAGAAGAGCAATGCCAATATCACACACGGAGTAGACTGCGCGGCATGTCACGGCTACGGCAGGATACACGATGACGTATTCACGGTGCCTGTGATGGCTCCGGGCGACAACTCGCTCTGCTTCGCATGTCATGACGATCTTGAAAACTACACAGTCGAAGAGACTTTATTCAACGAAGGCATCCACGCAGGTGCTAACTGCACGGACTGCCACACGCCGCTGCCGGTCAGGATCGATCGAGACGTCAGCGTAGGGGATACTGTGTGCTACAACGTAAGCGTGATAGAGGAGACAAAAGAGTTAAACGTCACGATTAGATGGAGCTCCGGCGATCTCAATCTGACGCTTAAGTATCCGAACGGAACCGAGATCGATTCATCAGCACTGCCTGATATCAAGTACGTGACAGGCAGCGATTACGAGTACTACTGGATCTGCATGCCCGTCAACGGAACATGGCAGGCATGTGTCACCAATGTTACAGGCACACCTGACTTCCGGATCGCTGTGGAGCCGCTCGTGAAGCATCCGGGCATTCCGCCTCACGACTGCGAGGATTGCCATGCGAACCCGTTGGTTGAGCAGGTATACGGTG
>CBDAFH010000194.1:0-2917 GCA_965195165.1 uncultured ANME-2 cluster archaeon
GAGATCTGCAAGGCATAACCTTGAGAGATACATGCCAGCACCATATCCACCCGCTGCATTCACACCAGCGTCGACGATGGTTGCTCCGTTCTTTAACTCTGATACGCCAATATCGAGTTCCTCTGCACAATCGAGCATCTCCTTGAATGCCCGGTATCCGTATTTATTTACACTGACCATTTGGGAATCACCCAACATCACACAAGTCCTGCACCGTTATAAGATTATCGGGTAGGCGCGGATCAGGATCGGGGTACTGGTCTCATTTTCAAAACACGTCACAGCACCACAAGCAACAGCCGCCCACCCCCGTCCGGTTGTGTCATTGGTCTTCTAATATCTGGTTTGGGGATATCCGCATCTTCTGGTAGTCGCCAAAGATGATCTCAGCTTCCATCATCTCCGCACCAGCAGTTTGTTCAGGTCCCCGCTCGTGATCATCCCGATAACCTTCCGGTTCAAATCGATCACCGGAAGCGCTGAAATCTTATGCCGCTCCATCTTCCTAACCGCAATCTCGACAAACTCATCAGGGCTGCTTGTGACCACGCGTTCGGTCATTGCGCTCCTGACGGTGCCTGTGTCCCCGCGTGCCACTGCTTTTGAGATATCCCACGAGGTGACGATTCCGACAAGGGCGCCGTCTTCTGATAGCACTGGCAGGTGATTGAATTTGCCCTCGATGATCAGTTCAGCCGCCTCTTTGATCTCTGCGTGTGCGCTGACGGTGTGCACACGTTCAGACATCGCATCCCGCACCAGCAGTTGCCCATGGACCTCTCGCATCGGCTTTACTGTACCGTGTCTTTGCAGCCGCTCTGCTGGACTGCTCACGAAGAACTCGCCGCCCTTGATCCATCCTTTGAGTTCATCCGCAATCGTCCGTGCGATATGGAAACTCGAAAGTGGGGAAGTTCGAACCTCCTTTCCATTAATGTCAACGATTCCAGACTTTAAATCCTCATACGTTACCTCTCGCATAGCGGGATGTCCTGATACCCCATAGTCCAGGACATTCGTTCTGATATCGGCATCGCTAATCCCTGTTGCGGCGGCGATCTCCTCGTTTAGGATCGGTATCGGGATGCCGATCCCGACATACATGCTGATCCCGTATCCGCGAAAGACAGCGCCGCGCACGTATCTCGTATCCATCTCCTTGAGATTCCCTGAGACCATCAGCGTTCCGAAACTGTTATCGGGGTCGTGCTGGGTTCCGCTGCCGACCACGTGCCCCTTCGCACCTCCCAGAAATATCCTTGTGCCGATGCCGATCGTCCTGAACTCGGGATCGTTGAAGATTGGGGAGAGCACGCCAGAACCAGAGTATGCGACATTGCCAAATCCGGGAAGGAGCGTTCCCATGTATGTGTACAGGGTGCGTTTTGTTGAGTTTGTTGCGGCAGCGTACCGCTGATACGCGTTTCTCGGGTTTAGCATCACCGCCTGATTCAGATCATCGATCGTTATGCTGGTATCCAGTATCTTGCGCGGATAGCAGTCAGTTCCGGATGATTCGGCATGTACATCGATCTCCCGCCCTGCGATCAGATCCTCGATCACATGCCCGCCGCCGTAAGATTCGTCCGAATCGGACGGCTGTGTTGCGCCGAGATATGCATCGACTGCGGCTATGCCCGAATACGCCTCGACGCCATTTAAATGAACGCGCTGCATCCGGATCGGCGGATCAGAGTGTCCAAAATTTAAGAATACGCCTGACGAACACATCGCCCCGAATGTGCCTGTCGTGACTACATCGACCTCCTGCGCCGCTTTTCCTGCGCCGTGCTCACGTATGTACCCGGTCATCTCCTCTGCCGTGAGGACGCAGACGCTGCCATCCCGGATCCGTTCGTTGATCTCTAATATCGTTTTCGCTGTCATGGCTGATTGTGTGGTAGTTGGGTTAATCATACTTATAGACATTCGCGAATGACTGGCAATCGTTGGGAAGGTTCTGCGGTGCTGATGCGTTTGCGATTTTGACAACAGGTCAGTCGCTCGCACCTGCTGGCAGGAGGTTTAATTTAGCCACCGCATCACCGACATCCTCTGCCCAGACAAAGAGCCGGTTGTACGGGGAAACCCGGTAATACGATCCCGGATAAAATATCTCCCTTGTGGTAATATCCGCGCAAAACCGGGACACGTATCCGTACTTCTCAGACCCTGCCAGTTTTTTGCCTGCTACAAGTTTCTTTGTGATCCCGAAGAGTCGTATGCACACCCGAAACTCGTAGCCGGTGAGCGCGAGTGGATCAGCCCATGCGCCGATCCTGCTTTCGTAGGCGGTCTTTGCAGCCTCCTGAAAGTCCACGAGATCGGGGTATGCCGGGATGCTCGGGAAGATCAGGAACGTGGCAGCCCAGCCCGACTTGACCATGAGAAGGTTAAACTACGCCAACTCTTCCTGAGATAGGGTTTCTCGCTCCTTTTTGCTGTAACTCGGTGCCATGTACGCAAGAAGCCTGCCGTACTGGTCGAAGTGCTGATCCGCAGCCCTGATGTAGACGGCTCCTCTTTCTGCCGCTTGGCTTTGTCAGCAGCTCCTCAAACGCGGTTGTTGCCGCCTCCCCCTGCACCTCATGAAGCGTGCCTGCCGTGCCTGTGGCAAGCCGCGGATAGAGGTGCGCCCCAAGCCCGTCGCTCACAGGCGCATATCCGGAATCGATCCATTCTGCGAGTTGCATCAGATCATCATCACTCTTTGACGGCTTCTTTGTGCCGGGGTAGTGTACCTCGGGAGTATCGATGGAAAGCATCCTGATCGGCACGGATATGTATGGCGTGTCGCCATCGGTTGCCCTCAGATACTTCTTTTTTCCAAGCGAGTCGAGTTCGAATCCTCTTGGGTCCCAGAAAATCTTGACTTCCGACATGATATGGTTATTACGTCTGCGCCCTTATTTATTCT
>CBDAFH010000195.1:0-2513 GCA_965195165.1 uncultured ANME-2 cluster archaeon
TCCCGATTCTTCCAAAAGACGTTGCAAGGATCGCTGCAACAAGGCGCGGTCTTGGCGCAAAGAACCTGAACTTCGTGACTCCGACACCGCATCTTCATACCATGCTGCGCATTCTCGCCGAGATGAGAGTGAATACTCCTATCGTGTGGAACTCGAATATGTACCACTCGGAAGAGGCTGCAAAACTCCTCTGCGGTGTTGTCGATGTCCATCTTGGAGATTTCAAGTACGGAAACGACGAATGCGCAAAGAGATACTCGAATGCCGGTCATTACTGGGATACCGTCACGAGAAACTTCCTCTGCGCTTATGGGGACTCAGAGATCCTGCTGCGGCAGCTGGTGCTTCCAGGACACGTCGAATGCTGCACTGCTCTGATTATTGAGTGGGTGCGTGATCACATACCCGATGTCAGGTTTAACCTGATGTTCCAGTACCGCCCCCTATATCTGGCGCACCAGCATCCGGAGATCGCCAGATCGCTCACCGGGGGTGAGTGTGAGCAGGCGAGCGGGTTGCTTGCCGGGAGCGGGCTTTACAGTGATTGACTGTGGTTCGTATCGCATAATTTTAAGTACTTCTGCCGCGGATTCATAACCATGAAAGAACAGACCGAAGTCAGGAATCTCAAAGAGGGCAGATATGTGATCATCGATGATGAAGTGTGCGCGATCAAAGCTATCTCGAAATCAAAGCCCGGAAAACACGGATCTGCCAAAGCACGGGTCGATACCATCGGGCTTTTCGATGGACAGAAGCGGTCGATCGTGCATCCTGTAGGAACCAAGATATTCGTGCCGATCGTCGAGCGGAAGAATGCACAGGTTCTCTCGGTCACAGGCGATGTCGTACAGTTGATGGACATGACCGATTACACCACATTCGAACTCCCGATTCCAGCGGAGTACAAGGATCGCGTGGTAGAAGGGGGCGAGATCCAGTACATCACAGCGCTTGGCAAGATACGGCTCGATATGCGCTGATGTTCGAACGCTGCGTCTTTGCGGATGCAGTCTCTACTTATGAAGACGCTCGCTTCGTGATATTCGGCGTGCCCTTCGATGCCACCTCCTCGTTTCGACGCGGAAGTGCCGAGGCGCCCGATGCCATGCGGAAGGCGAGCTACAACTTTGAGACGTACAACGATTTCTACGGCATCGATCTTACTTCTGTTCCCACGCACGATCTCGGCAATCTCGATCTTGCTTATCTCGACCTTGATCGCTGTGTCGATGATATGCTGTGCATGACAGGGGATACTGTCAGGGGGGCTATCAGGGACTCCAAAGTTCCGATCGTGCTCGGCGGCGAGCATACGCTGACCTACGGCTGCGCAAGGGCTTTTGCCGAGCAGTATGATGATATCGGGATCATCATCCTTGATGCGCATCTCGATCTGCGTGATGAGTATCTCGGGGCAAAACAGTCCCATGCCTGCGTTTCAAGGAACATCATCGACGATCTGACCGATCGGTGTGCCCTCATCGGTGTAAGAAGCGGATCGGCAGAGGAGTACCGGTATGCAAAGGAGAACGGGATTATGTGGCATTCCGCAGACGAGGTCTATGATGCCGGCATGGAGACGGTGATGCGGCAGGCAATCGTTTCATTAGCTGATCGCGGCGCCCGCAGGATCTATCTCTCCATCGATTCCGACGTGATCGATCCCGGATACGCGCCCGGCGTCGGCAATCCTGAGCCGTTCGGGCTCGATCCGCGAGATCTGCGTACTGCGATACGGATAGCTGCGCCGCATGTATGCGGATTCGACATCGTCGAGATCAGCCCCGGGTACGATCACGGAGAGACTGCTATTCTCGGCGCACGGCTGGTGCGGGAGTTTATCGCGGCAAAGAGCGCACGGCAGTAGGGGTGGAAGTAGAGGCGAAAGTAGAGGTAGATAGAAGTATAAGAGGCGAGTTGGTTTGTGAGTATGAAGATACACGGCTGGACCGGAAACATTGCAACGATCGATCTTGATTGCGGGACGGTCAAGCAGGAGAAACTCCTGCCAGAGGTTGCAAGAGACTTTCTCGGCGGAAGAGGGCTTGGCGCATCCATCCTGTGTGAGACGACAGACCCGAAAGCAGACGCGTTCGATGCCCCGCTCATACTCGCAGTGGGTCCGCTCACAGGCATCGCACCGATGTCAGGGCGGCATTCGTTCGTCACGAAATCACCGCTCACCGGAACAATCGTCGATTCGAGCGGTGGCGGATGGTTCGGGAGCGAATTAAAACGCGCCGGATTCGACGCGATAGTCATAAACGGGCAGGCAGAGACTCCGGTCTATCTAAGCATCGATGATCGTGACGTGCGTATTGAGGATGCGGGCGGGCTGTGGGGATTAAACGTACGCGAGACTACGAAGGGACTGGAAGAGCGCGGCAAAGTGGCGTGCATCGGGCGTGCTGGCGAGAAGTGCGTCCGGTTCGCAAATATCATGAACGATTACGTCCATGCATGTGGACGCGGCGGCATCGGCGCTGTGATGGGGCACAAGAGGTTGAAGG
>CBDAFH010000196.1:0-6996 GCA_965195165.1 uncultured ANME-2 cluster archaeon
GTCTTCGCAGCCATCTGCTCATCATGCGTCACCAGGATAAACGTCTGCTCATGCTCCCAGTTGAGCTTTCGCAGCAGTTCATAGATACTGTCGCTCGCCTTTGAGTCGAGGTTGCCTGTGGGCTCATCCCCGATAACGATACTGGGTTTGTTTGCCAGAGCCCGTGCAATTGCGACCCGCTGGTTCTGACCCCCTGACAACTGGTTGGGTCTGTGTTTCATCCGGTCGCCTAAACCCACTTCATCAAGCACCTTGCTGGCAATCTCACGTGCCTGTGACGATTTTATGCCGCTTATCAAAAGCGGCATCATCACATTCTCAAGAGCATTGAAATCGGGCAGCAGGTGATGGTACTGGAAAATGAAGCCCAGTTCCTTGTTCCTTGTCCGGGAGCGCGCCTTGTCAGACATTTTCGTGACATCGACTCCGTTTAACAGGATGGTGCCGCTGGTGGGTGTGTCAAGAATACCGATCTGGTTCAGCAGTGTACTTTTGCCTGAACCGGAAGGACCGATAATTGACAAAAACTCGCCCCGTTTGATATCCAGGTCCACGCCGTCAAGGGCTTTTATCTCCACTCCGTCGCCGAATATCTTGGTCAGGTTCTTTATCTGGATTATATGTTTATCAGACACTGTAAATTGCCTCCACTGGATCCATTTTTGACGCACGCCGGGCAGGGTATACACCTGCTATAATATTGATAACCATTGCAAAGATACCGGCTGTGATGAAGTTCTCAAGCTCTATTTCTACGGGCAGGTGGTCCATCCCGAAATACATCTCTGGAGGTATGGGTATGGTAATGGATGCAATTGCCAGTGATGCTCCATATCCCAGTACACAACCGACTATAACTCCTGCCATCCCGAGTATCCCTGCCTCCAGCAGAAATATCAGCATTATGCTCCGCCGCGGTGTGCCCATTGCCATGAGCATTCCAATCTCGCCAACCTTTTCCATGACTATCATGATCAGGATATTAGCGATACCAAAACCCGATATGGAGAATATTATAATATAAAAGAAATAAACCATGCCCTCCGAAGTCTCCAGCAGGTTAAGTATTTCTGCATTCTGCTCGATCCAGCTTACGGCATCATAGCCGGTCTCCCGGTCAATCTTGCCCGCCATAGTATCGGCAGCATAAGCATCTGACATCCTTACCCCCATTCCTGTCACCGCGTCCCCTGCCCCATAGAAATCCTGCAACCGCTCAAGGTTTGTAAATCCAAGAGTTTCATCAGCAGGTGTTCCGGTCTGGAATATGCCGGTAATAGTGAAATCGGCAGGTTCTGCCCCTGGAATCTGGGCTGCGACAGTATCGCCCATCCCCACATCAAGATTCTTTGCCAGCTTATAACCAAGGATTATGCGGCTGCCAGGATTTTCAAGGGATGTGAACTCCCCGGCCAGCATATCTTTTTCCCTGTTTACAACCCGGTTCTCATCGTTGGGATTTATGCCGTACAACATCACCCCTTCAGCGTCGTGCTTGTGCTGCAGGGCAGCTTCGCCCTGGAAATATGACGAAAGTGCCTCTACACCTTCTTGACCATAGATATGTTTCTCAAGCCCGTGATACAGGTGTATGTAATCCTCGCCCTCCTTTGGCAGGACAGTAATATGAGCCTGATTCTCTATTGTTGAATCAATTAGTATACTCATGTAGCCGCTCATCATTGACATGAAGACTATGATTATCCCCACAGCCAGTGCTACTGCAATGATGGAAAATAAGGTCTGCCGCCGGCGTGACCTGATATGTCTTGCGGCAACATCGAGCTCAAACATGGGGGTCTCCCTCACTCACGACCTATCGCCTCCACTGGATCAAGCTTTGAAGCACGGCTGGCAGGGTATATCCCTGCGATGAGGTTTAGCAGGAATGTGAACAGCACAATAATTACCGCATCCTGCAATCTGACAACGAACGGAATCGAGCTGATGCCAGCCATGACTTCCATCCCATAGTCATAAGACCCCATCTGTATGGCTAATCCCGCGCCCAAAGCTACACCTAAAACAGCACCTAATAGTCCCAGGATGCCGCTTTCCATTACAAATATCATCATAATGCTTCTTCTGGGCACCCCCATTGCCATGAGCATGCCTATCTCTTTGGTCTTCTCCATGACTGCCATGAACAAGGTGCCGACTATCCCGAAAGATGCTATAATTATGATAAGAACCAGTGTGATGGCATTGCTTGTCCCTTCCAGTTTCAGTGTCTGTATTATCTCTGGATTTGTCTCCTTCCAGCCTGAGGCAGGATACCCCATTGCGTCTATCTCCTCTGAAATTGCCTGTGCCCGCTCCCGGTCATCCACACGGACTAAAATGCTGTTCACCACGTTGGACACGTCAAGAAACCCTTGGGCAGTAGACTGGGAAGTAATTGCCAGTGTTTCATCCAGAGGTGTGCCGCTGTCATAGATGCCCACCACTTTCAGGGCTGCCGGGTTTGCTTCGGGAAAAGACGCATCGATGGTATCGCCTATTTCCACATCCAGTTTTTCTGCCAGGGCGTCACCCACCACCACGCTGTTGGGCGAAACTTTCAGGTCCCTGAAACTGCCATCCACGATGTCGTCATTGATGTGTAGCACTGAATCATGGGCATCCACCTGGATTCCCTGTATGACTACATTCTTGTTCTTATCTTTGTATTCAAAAGTAGCAGGCCCGGCAAGAACTGGCGATACGCCTACAACGCCATCAATTTCCCTTATATCTTCAGTGAGTTTATGGTATAGGTGTATGTAATCTTCATCTTCCTGTGGTTCAACTGTTACATGTGCCATCCGGTCCACGGTTTTTGAATACATCTCAGCGGTAAACCCAACCATCATCGCCTGTGACCATACGAGCAACATAACTGCCAGCCCGACCGCGAGTACAGAAAAGATGGTCTGCCTGCGCCTTGACGTGAGGTGCCGCAGGGCGATGAAGAGCTCATACATGGATATCACCTACCTTTGCGGAAGAGGTATATAGCCATGATTGCTAAAGCCGCCCCGTAGACGTTAAATCCAGGCGTCTCTTCTGGCGAGGTGGTAGAAGTGGCAGAGGCGTTGTATCCGGCGTCTTCTGCTTCTATAACCGTCTCCAGCACGTCCACAACATCACCGTCGTTTCCAACCAGATTTACAGAGAGTTCGTAGACCCCTGCAGGGAGCCTGCTAGCCCAGATAACCTCTATCGTCTCATCATCGTCCGACATGAGAACCGGAGACGCTTTTATGATCTCCTCGATAATCTCGTTGTCCTTTGACACCGTAAAGACGATATCACCAACGAACGGAACCTGTGAGTGCCCTTCAACCGTTGCGCTGGCGCCTGTCTCGTCCCTGTAGAGTTCGGTGATTCTGGCATCGTCAATTGCAGTGAAATCCACTGATCTAGCGATTATGGAATCTCTCTGCCTCTGTGAGGGGGTTTTGATCTTCACTCTGGCAGAGTACTGGTGGTTGTTTTCGAGGCGCACAGTCCAGTCCTCGGATAGCGGTGTTGCCTGCACCACATCGACTCTCTGATCGGTGGTCCTGTAGATGACGGTATCTCCGTCCACGAGCATGTACTCAACATCTGTTAGTACCGCTTGCGTGCCGTACACGGTTCTGTAAGGCGAGAGAATGACGCTTACACCGCTTGAATCAGGGATGATGTCCTTGATAAACACTCTGGGAAGCGCGGGGCTGCCATAAGAGAAGTTGTGATACCTTGTATCCAGCACCGAGCCGTCCATTGCAAGAGTCATTCTGGTGATGTAGAAACCGTCTTCGGGGCTTTTGAGGTCCCAGTGTACAACTTTTGTTATCTCGATATCAGGGGGTGCCTCATCGATTACGAATCGCGCTCTTCTCAGCACCTCGTCCTCGAATATCAGTTCCGCGTCGATCGTTATGTCTATGAGGTGCATTTCCGGGTGGAGCGTGACATCAGCCGAATCGATGTCCGAATAGAGGTCAACGATCTCGATATCCTCTATGCTTGCGGTCTGGGCTGCGGCGGATGAAAGAATCGCCGAAAACATCAAACATACCAGAAGGGACATTGTTGTGAAGCGTTTGCGTCGGTTCATGTGATGCCTCCACCCTTGGATTTGAAGTGGTGGTAGAACGTGCCCTGTGCCACGCCGATCTTCCTGACGATATCCGATATCGCGGTCTCTTCGTAGCCGTTTGCAAGAAAAAGTTCCTCCGGGGCGTCAATGAGTTCACTACGCCTTGTTTCAGGGTCCTTTACTGTGCAGGTCATGTTGTTCACCTCACCGGTGCAGTGGTATTGACTGGCTGTCAGTCAGTTATTTGATGGGGGCGGCATAAGAGGGTTTCCTCAGTTTCACGGTGGATTTTATTGTGGCTAAATCGATCCCGCGCAGGTGGTGAGAACCACCGGGAACCATCGATTAACAGGTATGCGTAAGACGCGTAAGGTATTTAGCCGAGATCAGAAAACCGGCAAAGCACATCACCGCTCCAACCGCGAGCACCGCTACAAACCCGTGGTACTGCGAAACAGCACCTCCGATAAGAGAACCTGCCACGGATGCGAGACTGATGACCGTTGTGATCAGACCCGCTGATGCCGCTTTATCCTCGTTTCGGCGCAGCAGGAGTTCGGTCGATCCCACATACAGAAACGACCACGAAAGAGCGACCAGCACCATCCCGGGTATGACATAATAAAATAGGGTTGGCGGGATAAAACTTAAGAAAGCGATCGCGGATATCAGATACCCGTACTTGACAATCGATACCATATCCTTACCATCGATCCGCCGCATCATGAAAAACTGCATCAGCGGGTTTATTGCGTAGATGGCTGCGATCCAGAACTTGTCCGATCCGAGACTTGCCATGTACAGCGGGAAGATCGTCCATACGGCTGTGGCTCCTGCATGTCTCAGCAGGAACGGCATGTATACCGCCCAGTTCGCTCTCACCGTGTCGAGCGATAGGTAACTGACATTCAGCCGCTTGATCTTGACTTCCGGCAGAGTCAGCGCGATTACAAAGGAGAGCGCCACGAGAGCGGAACTGGCAGCGAATATCAGGTCATAATCTCCGATGATTGCCGCTCCGGTGAACCCCGCAGCCCAGCCGAGAGCGCAGAATGAGATGAACTTGCTGATGCTCCGTTTCATCCCGTAGACATGCATGATCAGAGCCGCCGGGTACATGCCGATAGCGATTCCGAGAAGCCCCCGCGCCAGTCCGAGCGTGAGTGGATCGTCTGCAAATGCCTGCAGGAGATATGCGGCTGCCGAACAGGCAAGACCAACCAGCAGCAGTCTTTTGATATTCCATGCATCAGCCGCCTTGCTGAACATGTATGACGATACGCCGAGGCAGAGACCGTATACGCTCATGATGATCCCGATCTGCATGTAACTGGCTCCGAGGTCCTCTGCAAGAAGCGGGATGAAGACCATCGAGAGCATCATCGATGTGTTTGTGAAGAACTGGATTGCGTCAAGTTTCATGGTCAGTTGAGATTCTATTGGGCGGCGATACGCATAAGTTCATAGATCGGAGGAGTGTCGCCTTACCAATGTATTCGGATCAAGGATCGCGAATGACGCTGGTGGTTGAATGCCGCAAATATACGGGCATCTCATACCAGAACATGAGACCGAACACAAAAAAAGAAAGACAGTGAGGGATCGCTCCCTTCGTCCGTCATCGCCTGCACTGCTGCCGCCGGATGGGGTCGGCGTCGCTGCCTCCGTGTCTGCGAGCAGGAATGTGCTACAGTTGGTTACATTAACCAGACATGGTCTGCGGTCGCGTTCCTGCCGTTTGCGGTGCAGTAGGATGATTTGCTTGCAACCAGTTCCACCCATAAGAGCCACGTTCATCGAAGCGAGATGCCCTAACAACCATTTCTGTGCATAATCCCGCGCTATCGTCGTTTCAGGGACGGCTGCAGTCGCAAATAGAACGAATCCCACACCACTGAGGCATATCTTACTCAAAAATCTCTTCGAATCCCTTTATCCATGTATTATCCTTTTCTTCGATTTCCTTAACCAGACTTCTTATTTCTTCTTCGTTCAACACCGTTTCCACGTAAAAAGCTCTTAAAATTCCTTTGATGTCGAAATACGTGATGCTACCCCTCTTACAAAAATTCTTTGCTCTCCGGTCATTTGTCAGAAGCACACCGTTTCGGTTCCTGTATAGCACGATCCCCTGCAGTTCCCCGCTGTGCAGGTATCGCTCATCTTCGACAAGCCGGACAAACTCCGATACTCATCCCCACTCAAATTCAGAATCGTGATGTTGTCGATCAAGTCGTCCACAAAATCGAACCCTATCTCCTTTGCCCTTCTAAGCTCCTCGTACACAGCCGGAGGGATGTAAATCTCCCCGAACAACCGCTTAAGATACGAAACCGAGCCAACCTTTCCGAATATGCTTAAAATATCACTGTCAGAGACCACGATCATCCAAATACCCCTTTGATCTTCCTGTCGATCTCTTCTATTTCATCTCCCTCGATTTCTCTTTTTATCCCCCTATCTGCGAGAATCTCTTTGAACTCAATCGTCGTAAGACCTGCAATTTCAGCAGACTTTGTTAAAGACGTTTTTTTGCTATTATAAAGTTTCAGTGCGAGGTCAATCCTTATTTTCGGATTATTACGTATGATGATCCTGAATGCTTCCTTCAAAAGCTCCTTTTCGTTTTTGTAATAGGTGGGGATTAATAATTTTAAACCCTGTTCTGATAGCTCACTCATCTCTTTTGCTATTGCATCCAACACACCTAAAACTTTCGCCAAACCGTCATCGGATGAATCGCACCGCCACATACGCATCCAGCAAGCACCCGCAAGCCAGCAAACACCGCGGTCGAACCCATGCACACGCTTCTTCGCCTTCCCTGTCGTCGTGCCTTCCGCCGCGGGTCTCTTCACCGGTACTGGCATCGGTGTCACACGCTCGCCCGGCGGCGCAGTCGTTGTGGCTTCTTAATCTCTTCCGGAGTC
>CBDAFH010000197.1:0-7011 GCA_965195165.1 uncultured ANME-2 cluster archaeon
CTGTCATCGTCGATGCCAACTTCGATGATCAGTTTTCGTTCAGACATATACGATTGAACTGGCGGAATTTTTATTAAGACTTGTTACGAATCGTCTGGGAATACATACTGTGCCCGAGTAAAAACTGGTCCCAAAAAATTACCGGATAGTCGGTGGATTTGGTGTGCTGGGATTATCCATCCGTGACCTTCGACCGAACACGACAGCCCCCCATCGCTTAACCTCTTCTTCTGTAAGCCTTTGATAAAATCGGTTCCAACCAGATATTGTGAAGACCTGTCGCAGTGCTACGATGCGGTCGGCATTCAAATAGGTGCACACGAATCGGGACATGCAGCGTCACGGATGGCAAGAGGTGCGAAGAAGGAGGAGAAGAGAGGAGTGAAGGCTCACGATATTCGTCAATCCGCGATCTCTGGTCAAACACGAAAAAAGCCCCCACCATACATTATCAGAAGTCCAGACCTCAAAGACCCTCGTACAGCCAAGCATCGGCACCCCACTCTTTAAATACCCCATTCTTGAGATACACAACTGATGAACTATGACCTGATCGTATCAGGTGCGGGTCCTGCCGGGTCGGTTACTGCGGCGGCGGTGGCTCAGGCAGGATATCGTGTGCTGGTGCTGGAAAAAAACTCGTCATGCAGGTCACCCTGTGCAGGATATATCGGCAGCACCATCAACATCGAACTGCCCCGCTGCTGCACCATCCAGTCAAAAATAAGAAAAATGCGCACATATTTTCCAGATCTGTCCTTTCATGACTTTCAATTAAACGGTTTCGTGGTTGACAGATCGTCCTTTGATATGGCGCTTGCGATGAAGGCGGAAGAATCGGGTGCACAGATCAGATGGCAATCTCCGCTGATCGATCTGACCGGCGACTGTGTCAGATTTCGCGGTGGCGAGGCTTTCGGGACGATCATTGTCGGCGCAGATGGTGTCTTTTCAAGGGTTGCATCGCTTCTGGGTGAGAGAAGACAGAGAGTCGCATTTTGTGCCCAGTATCATCTGAGAGGAATTGAGCCGTTGCCGGAACCGGATACATGCGAGATATTCTTTGATGCGGATTATGCGCCCGGCGGATACGTATGGATCTACCCGACAGGTCACAACTCCGCGAAAGTTGGTATGGGGATCACCATTGCAGGTTCCAGGTCCCCGCACGAATATCTGGATGCATTCCTTAAGCGAGGTCCCCTGGCAGAGCGGCTCCGCGGGGAGAGAACCGAGTACACGGCAGGCGCTCTCCCCATAGGCGGACTTCGGAAGAAGCTCTGCTACGGAAATGTCCTGCTTGTGGGCGACAGTTCCGGCATGACAGACCCGGTCACGGGTGCGGGCATCAACAATGCGATGCTGGCAGGCGAGATCGCAGGGAAAACGATAATCAACGCCCTTGAAAATGACGACACAACACTGCTCGGGCAGTATGAAACCGCGATCCGCAGGCTTCTTGGAAGACCGCTTGCCAGATCACTTGAGAAGAGAAAGAAGCTGGATCGCTATTGTGCTTCAAATGAGTTGCTGCAGCAACATCTGCCTGAAGTATGGGTGACGTTTGGGGAGTACTGGGCATGACATGGAGATTCATCGACGCCGACAGAATCGACGGTTACTACAGCGCAGCACTCTTTGAATCGATAGCGAAACATGTTGGCGCTGGCAGGGCAGATGAAACGATTCTCTTCTGGCGTGTCAAAACCCCGGTTGTGTATCTTGGATACCACCAGTACGTGGAAGATGAGATACACGAGGATTACTGCGTGGCAAACGATATTCAGGTAATACGGCGGGTGCTCGGAGGTGGATGCGGGTTTTGCGATGCGAACCAGATTCTTTTTTCTGTTATCGGTCGCGAGGCGGGTGGTGTGATACCACCGGACATCCAAAACGCATATTCGCGTGTCCTTGGCGGAGTGGTATCAGCGCTCGAGGCTCTTGGTTGCGACGGTGCACTCGAACCTGCTCGCAACGCGGTCTATTCGAGGGGGCGGAAAATCTCAGGGAATGCGCAGGGCAGGTTTGACAGCGCAGTGCTTGTTAATGGCAGTCTCCTCTTGGACTTTGATTTCGATGAGATGGATCGGGTGCTGAAAGACCCCACAAAGAACCTGACAGCGGGTGTCCGGTATGCGAGGGATGGGATGATCACGCTCTCTGATCTGATGGGGTGGCGCAGTTATGAGGTTGAACATGTGAAGGAGGTGCTGAAGAGGGGTTTTGAGGATGTGCTTGGGGCAACTACTGTTCGTGGTGCGCTGACTGATTCAGAGGATCAGCTGGCGAGCCGCCTCGTGGATAGGCACCGGAGCAGGGGTTGGGTCTACCGGATGGATGATAAGCGGAGGAAACGGCTGGGCCGTGAACGACAGGTGGATTAAAGCAGAACGGTATGCACGTCGCTATTTGTGTGGTTTCGTGGGAGGGTCACTTCCACTATGCTCCTGGGGAAGTGTTAATAGATTCCTGGTGATATTTTGACAAAGGTGAACGTAAATGAAATTCCATATTGCCCGGTTATCTTTCGTCCCTTCAGGTTTGAATCAACTGCTATACAAGTTGTCAACCAGAAGAGAGTGTGAATAGTGATGAGTACAAAAAGAGAAGTTATAGGGAAACTAAAGAGAATAATGGAAGAGATTGGTATCGAGTATTCCAATATTCTCTTATTTGGAAGCAGAGCAAGAAAGGATTTTGAAGAAGATAGCGATTGGGATTTTATGATAATTCTCAGGGATAAAATAGACACTGAAGGGAAGAGGGGACTCTGGTATGAGATTTACAGGAGATTTCATGACTACTTCCCTCTGATCTCTGTGGATATAATTTTGAAAGATGAACAATCCTTTGAAGACGAGAAAAGAGTGGTGAACACGATCTCCAACGAAGTATATCTGGAGGGTATCGAAGTATGAAGGAAGAAGTATCCCGGAGATGGCTTGCAAAAGCGGAAAATGATTTGAAAGCCGTCAAACAGCTGCTGACATTTGAGGACGCTCCAACAGATGTAATTTCCTTTCACTGCCAACAATCTGTCGAAAAATACCTCAAATCATATCTTACAATGGTTGATGTGAGGGTAAAGAAGACACATGACTTAGAAACCATTTTATACCTATGTATGGGGGACGATAAGGACTTCAAAGAGTTGGATACCGAAGAAATATCCAATCTTACATTCTACGCAGTGGAAATCAGGTATCCGGAGGACTGCATCGAACTTACGATTGGTGAGGCAGAGGAGCTTTACAAAATTGCGCGAAAAGTAAGAGACTTTGTGAGGGGAAAGTTAAAAGAGAAGGGTTTGAGATGGTAAAACTAATCATGCACGGCACAAACGCCACTTCAAACAAAATTTGAATAACAAGAACGCCAATATCAGCGGTGAGATATCATGAGCTACGAAGGATACAAGCAAGGCAGACACAAATCAAAAGGCGGTCTAATCCGCTCTTTTGTCAGGTTGGAAGGTAATAGAATCAAAGACATCGAATTTTCAGGAGATTTCTTCTTATTTCCGGAATCTGCGATTGATACTATCGCGGAGTCCCTGAAAGAGACCGTTGCCGATTATGATTCCGTTCTCTCTGCCGTGCAATCGGTCTATGAATCGGAACCGATAACCGCACCGGGCACGGCACCAGAGGATTTTGTGGCATCCATCATGCAGGCAGTCGAATCGTAGGTTAATCATGCGTGGACCGGCTCTTGCCCGGCTTCTTGATAATTCGCTCGACCAGAGCCTCGGGGAGCGTATGCAGAAGTGTAGAGCGCGGTCCATCAAAAAGCACGGCAGGACCTTGAACCTCTTCATCACATCAAGCTTCTTTCCATCCGTATCGCTGACCGGAAGTAGATGTGAGTTAAACTGCAAACACTGCGAGGGCAGACTCCTGTCACGTCTGATTCCCGCGGATTCGCCTGAAAGATTAGAGGAGGTCGCATGCCGCATCGCGAGAGGTGGCGCCATTGGCATGCTCGTAACGGGTGGCTGCGATGTGAATGGGAAAGTCCCGACAGCAACCGTGGCTGAATCCATCAGACGGGTCAAGCAGGAGACCGATCTGATCATAATCGCACACACCGGGTTTATCACTCCTGATGAGGCGTGCGCTCTTGCAGACGCGGGTCTTGACGGCATCGCATTCGATGTGGTCGGAGACGCGGGGACTGTCAGGCGTGTGTACGGCATAAACGCGAACCGGGATGATTACCTGCAGAGCCTCAAAGCGATCTCGGATGCGGGCATCGATATCTTCCCGCATGTCTGTGTGGGTCTTGATTTCGGGAGATTACGTGGAGAACTTCGGGCGCTCGAACTCATCAGTGAGATCGACCCGACAACGGTTGTGATAACAGGGCTCATGCCGATCGCAGGCACACCGATGTCTTCTGTCAAACCGGATCCGTACGACTTTGCTGAAGTTTTCTGCAGGGCAACCGAACTCTTCCCTGAGACTCCGATAACGCTTGGATGCGCACATTCGAGCGGACGCGACCGCGAACTGATCGAGATGATAGCGCTTGAGTGCGGGGTTCTCCGTATCGCTCTTCCGACCCCGGGTTTTGTCAGGTACGCAGAGGCTCGAGGGTACGGTACCGAGTACTTCGGCACGTGCTGTGGTGTTCTGCCGCGGGATGATACCAGAATCGATGGAGATTTATCAGGGAACGGAAGATGGATAGACGTAGTATAAATAATACTCCAACCAGTCCCTTGACCCGCCATGCCATGAAATCCACACTACCCGACAAACCACCCAATAGGACAGTTCGTGCATCCATAGGCACACTCGGCGTGCTCGGGATGGAACTCGTGCTGATGGATGCGCCGCCCACAACCGCATATCTTCAGATATACACCGACCGGCGCTGCCAGGCAAACTGCCGCTTCTGTTCGCAGGCAAGAGGTGCGGATGGTGATCTATTGCAGATCGCACGCGGGCAGTACATGCCATCCGAGGCGAGTGAGGTCGTGCGAAGGCTTGGAATTGCGTTTGAACGTGGTTACATCAAGCGTGCCTGCATCCAGACCATAATGTATCCGGAGATGTGGCAGGACACAACATACCTTGTCAGAAGCATAAGAGATACAAGTCAGATCCCGATCTCAGTCTCGGTATTCCCGCTAAGCGATGAGAGGTACATCCTCTTAAAAGAACTAGGCGCAGATAAACTGGTGATCCCGCTTGATGCAGCAGAGCGCGAACTCTTCGGGCGGATCAAAGGAAGGGATGCGGGCAGCGTCTACGAATGGGAGACGCACCTCGACGGGATCAGGCGTGCGATTGCCGTATTTGGCAGGGGTTCTGTCGGCACGCATCTCATCATTGGCATGGGGGAGCGATGCGAGGATGCACTCAGACTGATAGACGAACTGCACGCAGATGGCGTCTACTCCGCTCTCTTTGCATACACACACCTTCCGGGAACCCAGGAGTTGCGCACGAATACGGGCATCGAACATTACCGTGCCGTGCAGTTTGGTGCGTATCTGATCCGTGAAGAGATCGCAACCTTTGCGGATATGAATTTCAGGGACGGGGATGTGGTGGACTTTGGGATAACGGAAGAAGAGATACTGCGGTTCGTCGGGAAGGGGGAAGCCTTCGGGACGACGGGCTGTCCTGACTGCAACCGCCCGTATGCCACAGAGACGCATTCGGAGGTCTTCAATTTTCCGAGGAGTCCGGATGAGCGGGAGATCGAGGTGATCAAGCGACAGATTCTCAAGTCGCAGGAGAGGGGTGGAGAATGATTGTACACTCCAGTGGTACACAGGACACAACCACAACCCTCGACCTCGCCCAGAAGAAGATCGAAAAACTCCCGTTCAGCGAAAGCACAAAGAAAGATATCTTGAAATCATTCCATCTCAGACAGAACACCTTCCCAAACGAGATCCTCTTCTTTAGCGAGCCGTTTACCCCTATCTCCATCACAGGCACAGACTGCGAATTAAACTGCAAGCACTGTGAGAAGCACTATCTGAAGCACATGATAGACGGAAGCTGCGGCAGACTCCGCACCGCAGCCGAAAGTCTTGCCAGAGGGGGGCGAAAAGGAATCCTCCTCTCAGGTGGCAGCAGACTCGACGGCTCGGTCCCTACATACGAACTCTCAGACGAGATCCGGCAGATCAAGGATGGGGCACGCCTGTTGATCAGCGCACACACAGGGATTGTTAACCGGAAGCAGGCAAAATCCCTTGCCGCGTGGCTTGATATGGCGCTCGTCGACTGTATCGGAAGCAACAGAACAATCTCTGAGATCCTCGGACTTCCGAACACGGTGAGCGATTACGAGGATACGCTGAAGTATCTGACAGAGATGAAGATCCCGATTGCGCCACATATCATCATGGGACTTGGCAACGGTGCACTCGACGGCGAATTAAGAGCGCTTGAGATCGTGAGAAGATACGATCCCGCTGCAGTCGTGATCGTCGTCTTCATCCCGACAAGGGGAACCGGCTGTGCAGACGCACCGCATCCCGCGCTCGAGGACGTTTCTGCCGTGATCGCAAAAGCGAGACAGATCTTTCCGCAGACGCCGCTCTCCTTGAGTTGCGTTCGCCCCGGTGGCAGGTACCGCTCAAAACTCGACGAATGTGCAATACTCTCCGGGGTCGACAGGATTGCGGTCCCGAGCCGGAGCGCATATCGATTATGCGGCGAGATCGGACTGGTGATTCGCGAGGTTGGTGATATGTGCTGCTCCTACAGCGAATGGTCGAGGGGGGTGCATGCGTGAAACTCGCAGCCTCATACGGAGACATCCGCCTCATGGCGCCCGATGACGCTGCGGTATCGTTTTTCAAGAGTCCTTTCAGAGCGCACGAGACCGGAAGTGCTGTGGACATTGCGTATGGTGATTTCGGCTTCTCCGCATCTTCGCCTGTTGACGGTACCATCGTGGATATCAGAGAGTTCGAGACTCCCACGCCATTCAAAGAGATCGGAAGAGCGTCGTGTAGGGAAAGAGTGTAGATCTCGGTGGGCGCCG
>CBDAFH010000198.1:0-22497 GCA_965195165.1 uncultured ANME-2 cluster archaeon
CACATTCTTTGATGAGAACAGTGAATGGAGGGATGCAGAGAAGATCGCATTTTTCACACCGAAGAGTGGATTCGATGTGCTTCGGTTTGTCAACAGTATCAGCGGAGCCGAGGAAATTGAGTCCGATATCCGCCGGAAAGAATCCCAGTTAGAAGAGAAGAAGAGAGAACTCGAGGAGTATATCGAAAATCTCACCACCGCCCAGAAACTCGACGCTGAGATCGGGACAATGCATGGCGAGATCCAGAAACTGCAAGGAGAGGTGCAGAAACTGGAGGGGGCGATTGAGAAAGAGACCGGAACCAGGGATCTCGCAAAAGTTGGTGAAGACATTGCTGCTAAGAAGCAGGAGATTCTTGACCTGGAGGAACGGCTCAGGAGCCGGGAAGGCGAGGTGAAACGGTACCAGGATCAATATGAGAAGGCTCGTGCACTGTACGAACGGCTCGATAAGGATATCGGCGATTTTGAACAGAAATCCGACTCCGAAAGTGTCGAAGAGTTCACTGGAGAACTCCACAAGCATGAACGGAAGAAAAAAGACCTGAAGATCGTGAAGGATATGCTCGATGACCTGCAGGGTGTGGTTGATAAAGCGTATAAGGTATTCAGTGATTCCGAACGAGCGCCACTGCCAGAGAGTATAAAGGATGATCCGCTCCTCAACAAAGCAAGCACATTGCTCGGAGAACCCGGTAAATGTCCAGTATGCCGTGGTGGTGCAGACCGTAACTTGCTCGATGAGATGCGGAAGGAACTGAAAGAGTGCGCTACAGACTTTGCTAAGGCGATACGCGGTGAAGAAGAGGAGATGAAAGTCATAAAGGCGGATCATAGGGAACTTCGAGATCGGATAGAGGGTATCAATTCGAAGAGGCGGGAACGGGATAAAGCAAAACGTGATTTCAACGACCTTCTCAAGGAACTGGATGACCGGGAAAATCTGCGTGATGGCGTTGATGAAGAGATAACAGATAAGGTCCGCGAACTCGAGATTCTCGAGCAGCAATATGCTGATGCTGCAGAGACGGTGCAAACTGAGAGCAGGGAGCAGCTCAACAAAGTGCGTGAAAAGATCGGAGGTTATGAGAACGAGATCCGGAACAACCAGAATGAGATGGATCGGCTCACCCGTGAGATACCCGACTATACGATCGGAGAGTCGCTTGAGGACTACGCAAACAAGAAGCGGTTGGGGCTCGATGACCTGCGGATAAAGATCGAGGAACTGAAGGATGGGTGGGAGCACGAGGTATTCGGAGCAGTGGATCTCTTCAATAAAAACATCAATGACATCTACAAGGAGATGGGATTCACAACCTTCCGCGACATCAAGATCACAAAAGAGATCACGCGGGGCAGACTGACCTCGCTCGATGTGGTCGTGGAACGGGGGAACGGGAAGAAGCAATCGCTCTCAAGTCTGAATGATACCGAGAGGCTGACCATCAGCTTGATTTTCCAGATTGCTGCAAAGGAGATTTACATCCCTGATTTCCCGCTCTTCGTGATCGATGACAACATGAGAACTTATGATCTGGAGCAGTACGATTCGATCACCCGATATCTCGAAGAGATTGCAGATTACGTACTAACATCTCAGTTAGTACCTCGAAGCGAACAGGGAGATATTTCGATCGAGTACGGTTTTAATTAAAGACTTTCGAGAGGCGATCCCCGGAGAGATCCGGGGGCGTTGTTTTTATTTTTTATTTTTTTAGAATTGCGTGATATGGTGAAACCGGAACTTTGCCTTGACCTGAAATGGTGCTAACTTAAGCGAACTGCTTCACGACCGGGACGATGTGGTGGGGCACATCCTTGTCAAACTCGATGTGCAGCCCCCCCTTCATTGGTCATCGTCTTCCTTGTTGGCTGGAAAGGGTCACACCCCGCCCACCGATAGCTTGAAGATCAGAAGTGCGATCGTCATCATGATTATGGGGTGTTTGAGGCCTGACATCACGCTGCCCTCACCCACCACACCTGCTATCAGTCCGGAGCAGAAACCCTGGAGCAGTGATGCATGGAAGAACATCCGCTTGTATGAATCAAGGTCAAAAGCACCAAGGAAGCCGCCGCCACCTGCCGCACCGGAAGCCTCCATCTCTTCGCCTGCCATCGCCATCTGGGTGAGGAATGAATCTGTGATCACATAGATGACCCCGACAAAAACAATGAATGAGATATATATGATAACAATATATATCATCATATTCATCGCACGTTCCTTTCTAAGTGTCTGCTCGGTCTCCGCGTCTCGCGCAGCAACACTGAGCACCTCGCCGACATCACCGCTCGATTCGTTCGCTTTAGTGATCAGCGTGATCGACCTTGCGACTACGTGCGTCCTGATGCGGTTCGCAAACCGGGTCAGCGCGTCATTGACATCCAGCCCCCAGTCAATATCCTTCCAGATCAGTTTGATCTGCTTGCTGATCGCGCCGGTGTCGGATTTCGCCATCAGTTTGATCGAGTCTCTTATCGTCATTCCGGTCTCGTTTGTGCTTGCCATCCTTCCTAAGAAGTCCGGGATCTGCTTCTGGAGTTTTCTCTCACGCGCCATCTTCCCCTCGTGGAAGACTGCAAGCGGAACGAGTGCTATGTACGCAGCGTACACGAGATAATCGTCCAGGAAGTTGACTGTGAGGTCAAAACTCAGTAGTTCATGTTGATGCGTCACATACGCGACTGCGAATACTATCAGTGGGCAGGCGCGCTTACGAGCAGTATGTTGGATGGCCGCAGCTTCACAGACTTTAGCGGATCCTTAAGCGTCTGCCTCACTGCGAGCGTCTGTTTGGACTTTATAAATCGCGCCCACAGCTTCTTTGACCCGAGCAGCCGTTCGGTCTCGGGATCCGCGGGAGCGTTCTTATCGACCTTCAGGTGTGCCAGTTCAGGCGGCATCACGACCTCGTGATCGAGTTCCGCCCGCGTTCTTAGAAGTGCCGGAGTGCCGCTTGCCGCGGGCGAGAGCATGTCGATCATGACCACGAACATGACAGAACCTACCGGGATCACCGCATAGATGATCGCATAGAGCATCATATCGTTTCCGGACCCCATCAGCACCATCATCACGCCCATGATGATGACGAAGAGAGGACCTGCCACGAAAGCGGTCACGTAAGACTCATAAGCCCAAGCGTCTCGAGATAACCCTTCTGGTCGATGATCGCCTCCTTCAGGTACTGGTCTGACTTGTCCTTAAAGTATTTGGGGATGTCGCCGCCACTATCGATGACCGCGAGCAGGTTGTGCGTCAGGTCCTGAAACTTGGCAGACGGTGTCAATTCGGAGGTGTTCCGAAGAGCCGTCATGAGATCGTGTCCGAAATACTCCATATCCCGCACAACCGTGTCCACCTCATTTGCAACCTCGCCGTATGTGTCTTTACATTCTGCAAGTGACCTGAATATCTCGACGATGTTCATGCCTCCATTGGAGAGCGCATACATGAACGTGACCGCATACGGGAGATTCCAGTCGATATCGCCCTTGCGCTCGCCTGCTTTAAATGTAGGGTAGAGCAGGAAGAGGGCATACACAATCCCGCCGAGCACGATGCTTAAGAAGACTATAATGAACAGGGTGAGGAATATCCACTTGTAATCGATCAGCCATGCCGTCGATTCGCTGAATGTCAGTTTCGTGATCTTGTCAGGAAGTCCGATGACCTCGATCACAACAAAAGAGATGACCAGTCCGAGAATCGCTCCGATGATCCCTGCAACCATGGAATAGAAGAGCGAGCTTGAGACATACATCTCATACGATACCGGGATGCGGGCTTGCTGCAGTTTGATGCGTAGGCCATGGTACTGTGCTGCCTGCGCCCTGATGCGATCGCCGAGCACCACGAACGGAACCATCATAAACAGACGTAACCAGTGGTGGAACTGTTTTGCAAATTCGTCGAGCGCGCCGGATTTCCCAGATCCTGCATCTCCCGAAGTCTCATCGATCGCAGAAGGATCTTCATCTTATGCCCGTCGTCCCCCTCCCCGGTCTCCGCATCTCCCTCTTCCATCAGTTCGAGCAACTCCGGATCCGGCGGTTGCTCTGTCACAACCGGAGAATCGCTCATCGACGGGAGTTTGAGCCCCCCTGTTTCTTTGTCAGCCCCCTCTGTCTGGATGGCTGACCCCACTTCACCATCTTGCAGTTCCATATTCTCAGCGGTATTATTTGACTATTATTGTTCCTTTCATGTGAGGGAAATACTCACATCCGTAATGGTACGTTCCACTTGAGTTAAATGTGTAAGTGAACTCGGATCCAAACGGGATATCGACGGGCTGCCACAGATCGTCATCGCTCGTCAGGATATACGTCCCCTGTTTAGATGCATCTTCATTGAGCCATACGACACTGTCATTTCGCGCAATCGTGCAGTTGACCGGATCGAATTCGAATTTCTGCGTGACATACGGGTTGATTATGACTGTGTGTATCTCGGGTAGGTGCTCCGGAGTTGCCGCAGTCTCTAACGGAGTTTGTTCTGTGGTAGGTGTCGGTATGGCAGTGGGTATAACGGTTGGCGCGGCGATGGGTTCTGTCTCAGCGACCGGGCTGGTCGGCGTTTCTTCTGCAACAACACCTGCAGTGTCGTCGGTTGGCAGCAACCCCGGAACGAATACTACCGCCAGCAAAGCAAGGATAAGCAGTGCCAGCGCAGCCACAGCCAGTAAGCCCCTTGAACCGCCACCGCACCACTCATTAAACTCATCCCAACTATCCAAAAATTTAACGTGCATTTCTGATATAAATCCCATTATGATACGCCTCCTATTCGTTTCCACCAACTTCATGGTTGATTATCGTATACACATATACGCCACTCCTATTATTAAAATGAACCCAAGCCATATTAATCTTACCGGATGATATGTGTTGCATGTGTCATACGAGTTCGATGAGTTCGATGAGTTCGATGAAATCCGTTGTTATAGACCGCCAGATGATGTATGACGGCTCGCAGATCGATCCGCTGTGGGCTTACGAACACCTGGACGTGCGCGGCGATTCGGTCATCGTATTCCGCGGCGCGATGGATGTGGTGCATGTGAAAGACATCGAGGATGAGAAGGACGGAAAAGCGATAAGAGGCGACTCTCTGATCCACCTAATCGTCGAACGGTTCGACTCGCCTGCAAACATGCGGCACGCATACTATCTCCAGCGGATTCTGGTCATCTGTGTCCAGGATGTCTTGAGAAACCTCGGCATCACCGCAGAGAGGGGCGGGGACGATCTCTTCGTGGGCGGTGGGAAACTGACCGTGAGCATCGCAACAGCAGGAATCTCGTCAGAGAAGATCCACTGCGGCATCAACCTGACCGACCGGGGAACGCCTGCGGAAGCGAATGCTGTCGGGCTATCCGAAATTGGGATCGATCCGGACTCGTGGAAGGTGATTGGAAAGGCGATTGCGGATCGTTTCGTCTCTGAGATCGAGGATATCGAGTCGGATATCTGCAAAACAAGACCTCTAACATGATCGGATACGATCAGGGGGAAATTACGAGACAATAATCATGATCGCCGATCCGATTGCGATTGCCTGAATTATCAGGTTGAAAGCCCGGTTACCAGACCGTATCTTCCCGCCGATTATCGGGAATCTCACCCGCTTTCTACTAAATGGCATCCAGAGCGGCACACCGTTTGGGGTCAGCGAATCGAGCACCAGATGCAGGATCACAGCAAGCGAGGCAAGTGAAGCGTAAAACGGCGTGGATTGGGATTTCCCAAGCGCGAGCACGAGCGCGCCTGAAAAGAGCGCAAATGCAAGCGTATGTGTAATCCCGCGGTGCTCAAGTGTTGGGACGTAGACATCGAAGTCGCTTATGATCGACCACGTCACTGCCCAGCAGAGGACGCAGAGCGTGCTATGCGATGATGTGTAGTGCAGTGCAAGCGATGCGAGCAGTATCCCGGATGCGGCATGGGTCAGTTGTTTCATGGCAGGTATCACTTCTTTAAGAATCCTTTGCAGGCGGCTTTAATTAACCCATCCTTGCGCGGATCAACAGAGTCGATCAATTGATAACCGTTACAGGAACACCAGTTAATCATGATCGCGATAATCGACTATGGGATGGGAAACTTACGAAGCATCCACAACGCCCTTACGAAGGTTGGCGGAGACCCGGCCATCGTATCAGATAGCAGAAACCTCTCAGGCGCAGACGGCATCGTCATCCCGGGTGTCGGGTCGTTTGGCGATGCGATGCACAACTTAACGCCGTTTGCGGACAGATTATTCGATTCGGTAGACTCTGGCACGCCCCTGCTTGGAATCTGTATCGGGATGCAGGTTCTCTTTGATAGGAGTGAGGAGAGTGATAGTGTGGGATTCGGGCTTATTAAAGGCGACGTCGTCCGCCTGCCAGATGGAGTCAAAATCCCGCAGATGGGGTGGAACGAACTTACGATCCACCGCGACACCGACCTCCTCGCAGGGATCGATGACGGCGATTTCTTCTATTTCGTGCATTCGTATTACTGCGTTCCAGATGACCTGGGGATAATCAGTGCAACGACCGATTACGGCGTGGATCTGGCTTGTGTCGTCTCGAAGGAGAATGTCCATACAGTCCAGTTCCATCCTGAGAAATCGAGCAAGAAAGGACTTCAGCTCCTTGAAAACTTTGTGGAGATGACCCGATGTTAGCAAAAAGAATCATTCCGTGCCTCGACTGCGATTTCGGGGTTCCGCATGGCAGGGTTGTGAAAGGCGTTCAGTTCAAGCAGATCCGGTATGCAGGCATCCCGTGGGAACTTGCCGAAGAGTATGATCGGCAGGGCGCGGATGAACTGATCTTCCTTGACATCACGGCATCGCACGAGAGAAGGGAGACGATGGCAGCGGTTATTGAGAAGACGTCTGAGAACGTGTTTATGCCGCTTACGGTCGGCGGCGGAATCGGGAGTCTTTCGGATGCCAGAACCGCGTTTAATTCAGGGGCAGACAAGGTCTCGATCAACACCGCAGCACTCAAAAACCCGGACCTGATCGGTGAGATCGCGGAGTACTTCGGGACGCAGGCGTGCGTCCTTGCAATCGATGCCAAGCGGAGATACGGACGCGAACCCGGCAAGGAGATGGTTGACACGCCGGAGGGCGAGTGCTGGTTTGAGTGCTCATTCTACGGCGGAAGGGAGTTTACAGGCGTTGATGCGATACAGTGGGTGATAGAGGCAGAAGAGCGGGGTGCTGGGGATATCATGCTCACGAGCATGGATAGGGACGGCACAAAGGACGGATTCGACATCGAAATGACGAGAGCGATCAGCGACAGCGTAAACATCCCTGTGATCGCATCAGGCGGCTGCGGGAATCCTGATCACATTCTCGAGGTGCTTCGGGATACGAATGCATCGGCAGCACTCGCTGCGAGCATCTTCCATTTCGGCGAGTACACGGTCGCTGATGTGAAGGAGTATCTGCGTAAAGGCGGGGTGCATGTCCGGCTGTAGTGATTAGTAGTAATGATGTAAGCGCGGTGGATCGAGCGGGTCTGATGAGCAACCGCAAGTACTCGTAACATCTGACACCCCAACCACTCCCCACGAGATGGGACCGCGGCGATTTGAACGCCGGTCGCCAGATCCCCGACCTGGCAGGATGGACCAAGCTACCCTACGGTCCCGCTAATGCCCGTGAAAGAAATCTCCGTCCCGGGCATCGACACCTTCGGTGTTACACGAGTTCTCGTAATCGCTGAATGTCAGTCATAGTCTCTTTGTTGGATGCTAACTTATCCTTTTCGAGTAGTTCCACAATCTGTTGGAGCGGAACTCCGAGCTTATACACCTTAACAGGTCTCCCCTTGCCGGTCTTCTTCTTCTCTTCCCGCTCTGAGATCCACTTGTTCGCACGCAGCACGCGCATGGCAGCACTGACCTCTGGCTGTCTGATGCCGGCAGCGGCTTCGAGATCCCGGGACGTCATCTCGGTTGTGCTGGAGAGACATGCGATGGTTCTCGATATGATCTTTGGCAGTCCGAGACCTTGCAGCAGTTCTGCAATTTCGTGTTCATGCTCGCCCATTACCTGTATCGACAGTTCTTTCATAATATTCACCTTAATATACGTCGGATCTTTTCGCTTATAAAGTTTGTGCATATAATATAAAGAAGGGGATGCGTTACACTACGAGTTCTCGTGCGTGTGCCAGTGACGATCCGATCTGCGAGGAGACGTCCGCATCGGTGACATCAAGATGCCCCGGATACAGCACTTCCGGATCGAGCGTTGTGAGCAGTCCTATCGAACGGATAAGATCAGAGAGATCGCCTCCGAGATCGCACCTGCCGATCCCGCCATCCGGGAATACGGTATCTCCGGAGAAGAGACTTCGGGTCTCTGATTCGTATAAACAGATGCCGCCCGGCGTGTGACCCGGCGTATGGATCACCTCCAGCATGAAATTGTCCGATTCAAAGATCTCCCCGCCGTAGAGCAGTATATCAGGACTTATCTCTGGCGCGCGCTCGCCAAATAGTACCGAAGCGGTCGCACAGTCATCATCAAGCAGTTTCGCATCCTCTTCGTGGATTGCGATCTTTGCGCCGGTCATCCGGGCGATCTCTGGTACCGCGCAGGTGTGGTCGAAGTGGCAGTGCGTGAGTATGATCAGTTCAAGATCGTATCCCGCGATCTCCCGGGGGTCGATCCCTGCATCTATGAGGACTGTTCCATCGATCAGGTACGCGTTTCCGTATCGTGAGAACCTCTGCACATCGAGCTTGTTGTTGTTTGGTTTCATATATGCCGGTTTTGATTGAATTGTGGATTGGGTTAGAGAGGGGTGGTTAAAAAGATTCGGTTGGAATGGTTTTGTGGGGTGGATTGGTACAGAGGGCTTTGGGTGCAAAAATGCCGACTGATAGCTAGCGGTTTTCACGATAAATCTTCCAAAAAATGCCGCAGCATGTCGAATCCAAAAAAAATAATGTTGCAACGAAGCCATGCCAGGGGATATTGTTAAGTAAAGAATTCAGATATAGCTACAGTATCTGAAATGCGTGCCTTTCAATGAACGCCGGAGTTGGATAAAACGAAACAACGAATTTATATCGATACATCCGTCATTGGTGGATGCGAGGACTACGAATTCTCCAAGTGGTCCATTCAACTATTCGAAGAGTTTCGACAAGGCTTGAAAACTGCTGTTATATCTAACCTTACTCAGCGAGAACTTGAAGGAGCTCCGGAAAGTGTGAAAAAAAATTTGCTATCTCTTCCAGATACTAATGTGGAGAATGTCACTCTCACAGAGGAAGCAGAGCGCCTTGCGCAGAATTATATTGATGATGGAGTTGTGGGTGCCAGACATATAGCAGATGCTCAGCACATAGCAATTGCATCAGTGGAGCGAGTCGACGTACTGGTTAGCTGGAACTTCCGGCACATTGTGAATCTTGATCGTATCCATGCTTTCAATTCGGTCAATTTAAAGTTAGGCTATCTCATATTGGAAATTAGAAGCCCCAGGGAGGTTATTCATGAAAAAGAAATTTGATGCTGTGGAATTTCAGCGAAAAATTCGTGAAGAGTTGGGTAAAGAGTATTTATCCGATCGCGAAGGATTTCTCTGCGAACTCGAAGAAAAATATGGTTATTTGCAAAAACAGAAGATCGGTACGCATGGCGGATAATGGGGCGTATATGGCGTCATGTCTTCTGTCGCTGCAAACATCGGAAAACGATAACGAAATCTATGCGGGCATTGACGAACATGTACCCCCCACCCCACGTATATCATCCGCGCCTGTCGAACACGCTACCCCCCGCCCGTGGATGTCCGGAATTTATTCTGGGTGGGGCGGCTGGGACTTTATCCTTAACACGAGCTTGTTATGTCACATAATTTTATAATAAATTCTTTAATGTTGAGATAATGCTTTTTTATATCTTCTAAAGACTTTAAATATTGCATAGTATCTAAGAAGTGGTCGGAATGTGCAATTTTATGTCGATCATTAACTATTTGACCCAATGACGCGAAATGGTCGTTATCAAAGTATCCATCGTCCAATTCAATGCCCAATATGTCATTGAAATGCCCATATATTTTTTCTTTTGAAGGATTCTGAAAAAGCTTTAATTTTCTTTCAATATCTTCAATCTCGCTTTTACTTTTACCTAATAATTGGCATTTAGTATGGATAATGTTTTTTACAGATCCCTCAATGGTCCTATTAATAAAAACTACCATGTATTGAATAAATATACCTTGTATTTGCATATCGTAAGCGCTTATAGGTTTGAAAGATTCCATGGATTCAAATTTTTCATCAATTTCCAAAAAGGCTCTAGCCACTTCCAAATGACCATGAAAATCAGTCATGCTGATCCAAAAAATATTTCATTGCTAAATTTATTCTAATTTTAACTTTCTTCGAATCAGTAGTTCCTTCTACCATACTTTTTTGGAAATCTGGATTATTTAGCAAAGAGTGGAACTTGCTTTGTAAATCATCCTCAAAATTAGAATTGACGACTCCACTTGCAATACTAACCATTATTGCATCAAAAACTGATCTATTAAAGTTTCTACCTTTGAGTTTGAAAACATCTTTACCAAATTCACTATAGATTTTTTCTACAGTTTTTTCAAATAAGGAGTGAAAATCACCATAATCATCTAAACCACTTAAATTTCGTTTCATTTCATCATTAAGCCATTCCCTCATCGGAGCTTTGTACTCTTTATACTTCCCATTATATAAAGAAAAAAATCTAAGAATTAACTCAATATCATTCATCCTTTTATTTGGATCTGGAGTTCCATATAAGTTTCTCCAAGATTCACATAAATTCAATTTTTTTAGTTGTTTATTTAATTCTCCTGAAAAAATACAATTCCGAACCTCTTGGTTTGTTAAAGATACCCCACCTGTATTTAATCTATTAAATATCTCAAAAACTATTCGTGGAGTTGAATCAATATTGTTTAAAATAGTTGAATTGATGATTGAATTTTGAATCTTTCTCTGCAAAACTTCATCAAGTTCAGAATATAATTTACCATTCCAACTTTTATTTTCTAATCCTCTTAATCTAAAAGGTCTATCTTTTTTATTTTCTTTAAATTCTCCTCGTATAAAAAAGTAGATGGACTTTAATCTTTGTTGCCCATCAATTACAATAAATTTCTCAGTTTTTTTATATTTTCCGAGCAAAGTGTTTGGAATTGGTAAATTACACAACAAAGAATCAATAAGCTTGCTCGCTCTTCGCATATCCCAAACAAAGTCCCTTTGGAATTCCGGTTTTAAATCAATGATATCCTGATCAATCATATCAATAATTGTTCTGACGCTATTCCCTACTGTATATGAAGTTATTTCTTGAAAATCAGATTCTTCCTCTGCTATAGTTTCTTCATCCGAATCATCGTCAAACTTCGACTCATTATCAGTCATAGCATACACCATGGAATCCTTTCCCCCATAACCATACATAAATACGTTGATGATCAAGGATTATAAAGTTATTGGGTGTTAGGTGTTACGGCTGAACAGGGCATTACCGTGGATGCACCCGAAGTTATTTGGGTGTGGTGCGGCTGGGCTTCGGTATCTGCCATGACGGATGTGGAGGTCGGGGCGCGGTCTCGCGTGGATGATGTGACTTTTGGTGAATTCAAGTAAAATGGGTGAAATAAGAAATGTAATATTTGAACCGCATGAGTGTGCGCCAAGCCCGCCCAAACCCTGAACCAAATCACATTTATCCGGATAGAGATAGATAACCCCACCATGTCCCTGCTACCACAAACCGACATCGAGGTCATAACAAAACGACTGAACCGACCACCAAACCCGGTCGAGGAAGGCTGCTTCCTAAACCTCTGGAGCGAGCACTGCTCGTACCGCTCGAGCGCGAAGCACCTCCGCACGTTCCCAACCGAAGGCGACCGCGTGATCATCGGTCCTGGCGACGATGCGGCAATCGTCCGCCTGAAAGACGACCTCGTCCTTGCGATCGGGATGGAGAGCCACAACCACCCGTCCTACGTCGATCCATACAACGGCGCGGCAACCGGCGTCGGCGGAATCGTCCGCGACATTCTCTCGATGGGCGCACGCCCGATCGCGCTGATGGATCTCCTGTACTTCGGGATGCCGGAGAGCACAAAGAACGTGTACCTCTTCGAGCATGTGATCGAGGGCATCGCGGGCTACGGGAACTGCATCGGCGTTCCGGTGGTGCGCGGGGAGACCTGCTTTGACAGCGCATACTCAGGTAACCCACTCGTAAACGTGGTCTGCATCGGACTTGCACACCAGAAGGATATCGTGACCGCAACCGCACAACGTGCTGGCGATGCCCTCATCCTGATGGGATCGACTACCGGGCGCGATGGGCTTGGGGGCGCATCGTTCGCTTCAAGGGACCTATCAGAGGAGTCCGAGTCAGAGGACAGGTCAAGCGTCCAGATCGGAGATCCGTTCACAGAGAAATTGCTGATCGAGGCGGTTCTTGAGGCGATCGAGGCGGGCTATGTCTTCGCATGTCGGGATCTCGGTGCTGCAGGGCTTGTCGGTGCGAGCGCCGAGATGGGTGCGAAAGGAGATCTCGGGCTCCACCTGAATCTCGACAGGGTTCGCCTGCGCGAGTCAGGGATGACGCCTTACGAGATCCTGATCGCAGAATCGCAGGAGCGGATGGTGCTTGAGGTTGACCCGGCGGACGCTGGGGCGGTGCTTGCGATCGCAGAGAAGTACGACCTTAATGCAAGCGTGATCGGGGAGTTTACGGATGACGGGCAGTACATGGTCGAGCTTGAGGGCGAGGTCGTTGTGGATCTTCCGATCACCTTCCTATCAGGCGGTGCGCCCGCGTTCGAGAGCGAGCCGGAGATGCCGGAAGAGCGAGTGGAAGATGCGGAAATACCTGAAATTAAGGATGATTCAAAGACCCGTGTTCTGAAACTGTTAGCAAGCCCTAATATAGCGTCAAAGGAGTGGATCTACCGCCAGTACGACCACGAGGTCCAGATACGGACTATGATGAAGCCCGGGGATGACGCGGGCGTGCTGCGGATCGATGATGAGACTGCGCTTGCGCTCTCGTGCGGCTGCAACCCTGCTCATATCACGCTTGACCCGTACAATGGCGCGGCAGGATCAGTTCTCGAGAACGCAATGAACCTTGCCTGCAAGGGCGCATCTCCGATAGCACTTGTCAACTGCCTCAACTTCGGGGACCCTGAGGACGCCCTGATCTACTGGCAGTTTGCGGAATCGGTGCGCGGGATCGGGGACATGGCCCGGGCGCTTGGCATCCCTGTCGTCGGGGGCAACGTCTCGTTCTACAACGAGAGCGACGAGTTTAAAACAGCGATCCCGCCGACACCAAGCATCGGGATGGTCGGGATTTCAGGGGATTGCCACGTCCCGGGGATGGGATTTACGGATGCCGGCGATGCGATCATCCTGATCGGGGAGACGAGAGCGGAACTCGGCGGGAGCGAGTACTACCGGGTCTACGGCTGCGCAGGCGGAAGCGTTCCTGTGCCTCAGGCAGGTCCACAGAAGATCATCGATTCCGTGGTGGCTGCGATCGGTACCGGACGCGTTACTTCAGCGCACGATGTCTCAAACGGCGGGCTTGCGGTCGCACTCGCTGAGATGGTGCAAGCGGTCGGGGCAGAGATCGACCTTACAGGCATTACCGGTGTTACAGGTACTGCCGGCGCTACTGGCGTTACGGGTCCGGGTCTCGATCCTGATGCTGCGCTCTTCTCTGAGTCGCATGGGCGCGTGATCCTTGCGACACCGGATGCGGATGCGGTCACAAGAGTGCTGCAGGCGCACGGTGTTCCACACCGGATCATCGGAGAGGTCGGCGGTGACGATCTGCGGATCATGACCGGCGATGGAGCGGTTGTGGTACTGTCGCATGATGAGATTGCAAAAGCAGGAGAGAGCATCACACGGATGATGCGGTGATGGGGGTCAGCAAACCCCACTTTAAAAATCGTGCCGGCAGCCCCGCAAAACAAATTGATGTGAGTGGCGGACATAATTAGAATTGCTGGGTCGTCTGCCCTCATTCCTTGTCTCTCATTTCCTCTGGCAGATATCTCATGAGGTGGATGATGCACCAACAAGTTAGGAAAAACCGTTTTTCCCTTAAAAATCAGGGGAGATTATTTATTTGCCTAACAGACAGAGATAATCCCATGTACAAACGACCAACCAGGGCAACGGGATTGCTCCTGAAAATCGCGGGTACAGTGTTCGTCATAATCGGGGGTGTGGGGATCGTTCTCCCGCTCCTGCCGACCACACCGTTTCTCCTGCTTGCCGCTGTGTGCTATGCCAGAAGCTCGGAGAGATTGTACCGCTGGCTCCTCTACAACCGCTGGTTTGGGAGTTACATCAGAAACTGGCACGAAGGGAAGGGAATTTCGATGAAGACAAAGGTGCTGTCGATTGTGTTTCTGATCCTGACGCTGGGATATTCAGCTGCCTTTGTGGTTCCGTTCTTAATCGGCAAGGTTGCGCTGATTATAGTGGCGGTGTGTGTCAGTGCGCACATCCTCTCCATTCCGACGCTGGAACCGGATGCCAAGGTTTGACCCAAAAACCTATAATTTAGGCATCTCGTGGTCCGTATCCCTGCCGACCACTCTGGAAACTCATGAATGCCACCGGAAAGTCGGCACCCACTCCGAAACCCAATACTTAAACCCAACTTCGCGCATAACAACCCTACATGGCATTCTCACCGGTGCTGGCATCGAAAGCCCTCTGGCAGCTCAGGGTCAGGAAAAGACCCTTTGTCCTGTCGCATGGAATCAATGCGAGATGCAACCTTCAGTGCAAGTTCTGCGAGTACTGGAAGGAGGAGGGCGCGGAGATGGAGACCGGAGAGATACTAAATCTCCTCGATGAGGCAAGATCCTTCGGAATCGGGGCATACAATGCGTGGACTGCCGAGCCGCTTCTGCGAAAGGACCTTCCCGAGATCCTCGAGCACGCCCACGACCTCGGGATGGTGACGTCGCTTATAACCAACGGAAAACTCCTGAAGAAGCGAATCCCGGATCTATCGGACCTCGATTACCTGTCAGTCTCCCTGGACGGGATAAAGACATTTCAGGAGATCAGGGGATTTGAATTCGATTGCGTGCTGGACGGGATAATGGACGCGAAGGAGGCGGGTCACAACATCCTCTTAAACTGCGTGATCAGTGGAAAGAATCTGGATGAGCTCAGGAATCTAGTATATCTGGCGCGTGATCTCGGCGTCTGGATATCGTTCGAACCGATCCACGAGTTTGGCGGGATATCGGGTCAGGTCTGGGATGAGCTCGGGATAAGGGACATGGGCGCGTACGGAAGGGCGGTCGATCAGATAATCGGACTTAAGAAGAACAAGTTCCCGATAATCAATTCCCTGACCTATCTTGCGATGGTAAAGAACCTGAAACCCGATTTCAGGTGTCATGCCAGCGATATCGTCCTCCATGTCACTGCTGATGGCAGGATCGAGAACTGCCGGGTCGCAAGAACACATCTCGGGGATGTGAGCGACGGCATCCTGAATGTCTGGAAGTCGTCAAAAGACCTGCGGAAAAGGGCGTCAGAGGAATGTGGTGGGTGCCTCTTCTTCGGATATGTTGAAAACAGTCTCCTTTACGAGTTTAAGCCGGAAGTGTTAGCGCATTACGAGTGGATGTGACCGGCATTCCGGTTAAGGGATCTGCCAGCCCATCCGCAATCTTTTTATAGAAGTACTATCAGTTGGAATATAACAATTATGGAGGCTCGTAATGGCTGGACAGATCACTCAACCAATAATTACTATAGATCCAAGTAAGGCGCACGTACGTGGAAAGGATGCATTGCAGATGAACGTCACCGCTGCTATGGCAGTGGCAAACACAGTAAAATCGACGTTTGGTCCAAGCGGTATGGACAAGATGCTCGTAGACGTGGCAGGGGATGTCACAATCACCAACGATGGCGAGACCATTCTGCGTAAGATCGCTGTGGAGCACCCAAGCGCAAAAACGATCGTTGCTATCGCAAGTACGCAGGAAAAGGAAGTCGGGGATGGCACCACTGCGGCTGTTATGTTTGCGGGCGAACTGCTTAAAATCGCAGGTGGACTGATAGAGCGGGGCATCCATCCAACGACGGTCATTGCAGGGTATAAACTGGCAGAACAGAAATCGCAGGAAATTTTAGGCGAACTTGCAATCGATGTCGCAGGGGATGACACCGATCTTCTACAGAGCGTCGCAGCAACCGCAATGTGCGGCAAAGCCATTGCATGTGATGATCTGGCGCCCATCTGCGTACGTGCGATACAATTCATTAAAAACGGGGATATTGATGTCTTCAATAACGTCAGGATCCAGCATAGCGTCGGTAAAAGCATCGAGGATACCGAACTGATCTCAGGTGTCGTGATCGACAAGAGGCGTGTGCACGATGCGATGCCAAAACGCGTCAAGGATGCGCATATTGCGCTGTTGACATCAGGCATCGAATTTAGGAAGTTTGCAAAGGCGCCTGGCGGAAAGAGCAACGAAAAGATGAAAGTAACCTCTGCTACGCAATTGGAGGAGATGTACGCTGGAGAGGAGTCTGCTATTAAGTCAGATGTCGATAGTCTCTACAACGTCGGCGTGAATGTCGTCTTCTGTGCCCAGAGCATTACCGAGTCTGCGCAAGGATATCTTGTCAAACGCGGCATACTCGGGGTTGCGCGGGTCAATGACAACGATCTGGAAGCGATCTCACGTGCCACTGGTGCAACCGTCATCTCGAATATCGTGGATGTGGAGGAGAGCGATCTCGGCACAGCCGGTATTGTCGAAGAGAAGGGCTCGGAGGATGAGGAACTGATCTACATAAAGGACTGCCCGAATCCGAAGACCGTTTCCATTATCGTTCACGGCGGCACAGAACATGTTCTGGATACTGTCGAGGGCGCGCTTGGCGATGCACTGCGGGTTGTGGCTGATGTCGTCAAGGATAACACAGTCGTTGCTGGCGGGGGCGCATGTGAGACCGAACTTTCACTCCGCCTCAAGGAGTATGCCAGAACGATCGGTGGCAAGGAGCAACTTGCGGTCGATGCGTTCGCGGACGCTCTGGAAACGATCCCGCACACACTCGCAGAGAATGCAGGGCTTGACTCGACCGACATGATGACCATGCTCAAAGCGAAGCACATAGCCGGCGGCATAACATCCGGTATCGATGTGTACAACGGCGATGTCATCGATATGTACGAAAATGGCGTCATCGAGCCGCTACAGGTGAAGACCCAGTCCCTGAAATCCGCTACCGATGCCACGGTCATGATCCTCAAGGTCGATGATGTGCTGGCATCCCAGCGCAGGGAAATGGCTCCGGCACCGGGACAGGCACCACACGACTATGACGCATTCTGAGATCGAGGAGTCAGAGGAGTCAGGTGCTTTGGAAGTTGATGTCGCAGAGGGTGCGGACGCAGACACGGACGCAGAATCGCTTCAGGCGTTGAAAGAGCAGCTCACGGAATGCGAGGAGAGGGCAGACTCGCATTTCGACCGCTTGCAGAGATTGCAGGCGGATTTTGCGAATTACAAGAAGAGAACCGCGAAAGAGACGGTCGAATCGATCGAATACGCAAATGAATCGCTCATCCTGTCGATCCTCGATGTGGTCGACAATCTTGAGCGGGCTCTTAACTCTATTCAGCAGGATCATAATGTGGACCACATCAAAAAAGGAATCGAGATGATTCTGCGGCAGTTTCATGACGTGCTCAGGAAAGAAGAGGTCTTTCCGATCGAGTCGGTCGGCGAGGCGTTCGATCCGTACCTGCATGAGACGATCGCCCGGGTGAAGTGCGACTCTGAAAGCGGCACAATCGTTGAGGAACTGCAGCGCGGGTACAGGTTCAAATCAAAAGTGATCCGCCCCTGTATGGTCCATGTGGCAGAGTAAGCCTGGGCAACGTTTGAACAGACTGAACACCTGGCAATGGCTTGTGGAACCGAACAAGGAAATTTCAATCGCAGGGGCTCACGAATCCAATAGATATTTATTACATCGGGACCGTTTGTGAAGCGATCATTTAACACTGATGGAGAGCATTAGTTGAGGTATTGATGAAACATATCGTCAGCAGGAGATAAAATGGAACTCGCAACAATCGGGCGTGGAGATTTCACGCTTGGATTCAAACTCGCAGGTGTGAGAAAGACGTACGAAGTCACCGAGGATACGATAGAACCGACAGTGCGCAAAGTGCTCGATGATCAGGATGTCGGAATACTGGTCATGAATAACGATGATGCTTCGCTTCTTCCGGATGCGCTGCAATCGGTGCTCGACGAATCGGTCGTGCCGACTGTGGTTCTGGTCGGGGGCGGAGAGACTACCCAGTTACGAGAAAAAATAAAACAAGCAGTAGGTGTTGATCTTTGGAAATAAAAGGAACTATATTCCGGATAGCAGGACCGGTCGTGACCGTCATCGATGTACCCACAAAGATGTATGATGTGGTCAAGATCGGCAACGAGGGGCTCATGGGTGAGGTGATAGGTATCCAGGGCGACAAATCGACCATTCAGGTGTATGAGGATACCTCAGGCATCGCGCCGGGTGAGCCTGTCGAGAACACGGGTATGCCGTTATCTGTTGAACTTGGGCCAGGGCTCCTTGAGAGTATCTACGATGGAATCCAGCGCCCGCTTCCCGTGCTCATGGAGGTGATGAAGAGCGATTTCATCGAGCGCGGCGTTACTGCTCCCGGGCTTGACCGTGCCAGGGAGTGGGAGTTCACCCCGGTCGCAACGATTGGCACTGAAGTTAAGGGAGGGGACATCATCGGAACGGTTCCGGAGACCCATATCGAACACAAGATCATGGTTCCGCCGAACGTGTCAGGAGTCATCGATGATATCAAATCGGGGTCGTTTAAGGTGACCGATTGCGTATGCACGCTCGCGGACGGTACTGAACTAACATTGATGCAGAAGTGGCCCGTACGTGCGCCAAGACCGTCTCGTAAGAAACTGATGCCGAATATTCCCCTGATAACAGGGCAGCGGATCCTTGACGGACTCTTCCCGCTTGCAAAGGGCGGGACTGCCGCGATTCCGGGACCTTTTGGATCCGGTAAGACCGTTACCCAGCAGCAACTTGCAAAATGGAGCGATACCGAGATCGTGGTCTATATCGGGTGTGGCGAGCGTGGGAATGAGATGGCTGATGTCTTAAACGAGTTCCCGGAACTTGCTGATCCGAAAACCGGCAAGCCGCTGATGGAACGAACCGTACTCATTGCAAACACCTCAAACATGCCTGTTGCGGCAAGAGAGGCATCGGTGTACACCGGGATCACCATCGCCGAGTATTACCGGGATATGGGGTACGACGTCTCGCTGATGGCTGATTCGACATCGAGGTGGGCAGAGGCGATGCGTGAGATCTCATCGCGACTTGAAGAGATGCCTGGCGAGGAAGGGTATCCTGCATACCTCTCTGCCAGACTATCAGAGTTCTATGAGCGCGCAGGAAGGGTTGACACGCTATCAGGGCTGACAGGATCGGTCACTGTGATCGGCGCGGTATCCCCGCCGGGCGGCGACTTCTCTGAGCCAGTGACACAGAACACACTCCGTATCGTCAAGGTCTTCTGGGCTCTCGATGCGAAACTCTCGCAGAAGCGGCACTTTCCGTCGATCAACTGGCTTGAAAGTTACAGCCTGTACACGGATCTTCTATCAGACTGGTACAACGAGCAGGTGTCGCCTGAATGGCTACGCCTGCGTGGTGAAGCGATGGAGATCCTCCAGAAGGAGTCGGAACTTCAGGAGATCGTGCAACTCGTCGGTTCGGATGCGCTTCCCGAGGATCAGCAACTGACGATGGAGGTTGCCAGGATGCTTCGAGAAATTTTCCTGCAGCAAAACGCATTCCATCCGGTCGATACGTTCTGTACGATGGATCACCAGTATGGATTGATAAAGGCGATCTTAAAGTACTCTGACATGGCGAATAATGCTTTAGAAAGCGGGGTTCCGCTTGGGGATATCATCTCTGTGAAATCGAAGGACGATCTATCAAAGGTCAAGTTCGAGAAAGAGCTTGACAAGGAACTGGACAAGGTTCTCGCCACGATGAATGAGGAGTTTGAGACGATGCGGGAGGCAGTGAAATGAAGGAATATAAGACGATCAATGAGGTCTCAGGACCGCTTATCTTTGTGGAGAAGACCGAGCCCATCGGATTTAACGAACTCGTGTATATCAAACTGGGAGACGGAACCACGAAGCGCGGGCAGGTTCTCGACACCTCCAAGGATATCGTCGTGGTCCAGGTCTTTGAGGGCACAGGCGGCTTGAACCGGAGTTGCGGTGTCAGGTTCACAGGCGAGACCATCAAACTGCCGGTATCGATCGACCTCCTCGGAAGGATCCTTTCAGGATCAGGAGACCCGCTCGATGGCGGTCCGAGAATCGTTCCCGAAGACAGGATCGATATCGGCGGCGCTGCTATGAACCCGTACGCGAGAAAGCCGCCTGAGGATTTCATCCAGACCGGCATCTCCACGATCGATGGGATGAACACGCTTGTGCGAGGGCAGAAACTGCCGATCTTCTCTGGTTCAGGACTCCCCCATAACGACATCGCTCTTCAGATCGCAAGGCAGGCAAAGGTGCCCGGGTCAGAGGAGCCGTTTGCTGTGGTATTTGCTGGCATGGGGATCACGAATGAGGAGGCACAGACGTTCATGCAGGATTTCGAGCGGACTGGCGCGCTTGAACGTGCAGTGGTATTCCTAAATCTCGCAGACGACCCTGCTGTCGAGCGGCTGATCACGCCGAGACTTGCGCTTACAGCAGCAGAATATCTCGCTTACGAGCATGATATGCACGTACTCGTGGTGCTCACTGACCTTACAAACTACGCAGAAGCCCTCCGGCAGATGGGCGCGGCAAGAGAAGAGGTTCCAGGTAGGCGGGGCTATCCCGGATACATGTATACCGATTTCTCAACTATCTACGAGCGGGCCGGTGTCATCAAGGGCAGGAAGGGCTCCGTCACGCAGTTCCCGATCCTTTCGATGCCAGGAGACGACATCACCCACCCGATACCTGACCTGAGCGGGTACATCACCGAAGGGCAGATCGTTGTATCGAGAGACCTGCACAGGAAGGGGATCTATCCCCCGATAAACGTACTTCCGTCGCTTTCACGGCTGATGAACTCCGGGATTGGCGAGGGCAAGACGAGAGATGATCACAAGGCGGTTTCCGACCAGATGTATGCGGCTTATGCCGAAGGAAACGATCTCAGGGGTCTTGTCGCAATCGTTGGGAAGGAGGCGCTCTCTGAGCGCGATCGGAGATTCCTCGAGTTTGCTGACATGTTTGAGGACCAGTTCGTCAGGCAGGGACGGAATGAAGACAGGGACATCGATACCACGCTCGAGATCGGATGGAACCTGCTTTCCGAGATTCCTGAGGCACAGTTGACGCGGATTGACAGCGAGACGATCGCGAAGTATCATCCGGCACATCGTGCGAAGTAGGTCGCGCGATTGTGATAGGTGTGTGGGGGGTTCCATTATTCGGAGGAAATAAGAGCTAAAATACTTTCTGAAATGGAAAGAAGGTTTGAACTGCTGGGGGGATAAAAATGGTGAAGGAAGAGGGGGGAGATTTGGATACAGAGGAGGGGTTAAAGAGAAAAGATCATCCACTTTCACCTGCCGATTGGATAATGTTTTTGAGTGGGAAAGTATCTGATTGCCGGACGAATTCATTAACGATTGGAGCTATGATTTTGGCGATCATGTTAGTGTGTCTAAGTGGTACAATTGTATTATCAGGTGGAGATGCTCTTAAGCAGATTGCCAGCAGCTATCTACTTGTTTTTTGCGCTCTTGTAGGGTTAATAGTTTTTATTTTGCATGTGCGCCATGTAAATCAAAGGATGAAAACTATTGAAAAGATTATAAAGGATATAATCTACAGAGAACTAAAAACTCATGAAGATATACTAAAACGGTGTGAAGAAGAAGGAGTATTTGAGCAAGAGAACGACTGAGAGTGGAGTTTACCAATGAGTCTCGCAGAGAGAGATTACACGAGAAAAGATCACGGGCATACAAGAACTAAGAGATACAAACCTATTGCGAGAAAGCCAAAATTACGCATAACCCCGACCTATTACAACCTTAAACAGTGGTTTTTTAGAAGAAAACATCCATACAGTAAACTGCGTTTAGATAAACTTCAAACCAATCTCGCTATGGTAATTGGATTAGCTATAATCCTTTTAATCGTCAGGTCATATTCAGATATCCTTGACAGCATGGCAATCCATACGTCATCGGTTAAGCCCACCATTCGCTCCTGAAACGGTGTCGGTTGACATGCGGATCAAGCGCATGACTCGAATAAACATCAATAAAAGTTTCGAGCGATATTTCGATTCCACAGTAGCGCAATATGAGTTTAA
>CBDAFH010000199.1:0-7702 GCA_965195165.1 uncultured ANME-2 cluster archaeon
ACAACAATTAAGTAACGCATCACCAAAGGGTATGCCATGCGGCTCCAGTTCAAGCTGATCCTTCTCTTCATCGCGATTTCTATCGTGCCGTTTAGCATCATCGGGTACTACACATACACCCTCTCAGCCGAGTCGATGGAGGATCATGCCATCGCGCATCTAACCTCGGTGGCGCAGACGAGAGCCGATTATATGGATACATGGCTTGCAGAGCAGAAAGGCGCTGCAAGGGTTGTCGCAGGTACATCGGCGGTTGCCCATAATCTCGAGGTGATGAGAACCACGCATCCATCGAGCAAGGAATATCTGCAGGCAAGGGATCTGATAGGGGAATTCGGAGATATTGTAAAGGCGGAATCTGGCGATTTTGAGGAGGTCTTCGTGCTGGATGCAGAGGGAATCATCGTTGCGTCCACAAATGGGGAGATCATCGGGGATGACAAATCATCGCGTGGGTATTACCGCGCTGGATTAAACGAGACATGTATAACGGACGTATATGAATCCTCGACACTTCATAGACCAACTATGCTTGTATCAACCCCGCTTATCATTGATAATAGAACGGTTGGCGTGACGGTTGGAAGGATCAACATAAACACGATTCACAGGACCATAAGAGACCGCAATGGACTTGGGGATACCGTAAACATCTTCCTGACCGACAGGTATGGCAATCTCGTCAGCAGTTCTGGAGATATATCGGCAACACCACCAGTGACACGGCATGACGCCAGCCAGGACCGGTCCGGCATCTACGATCGCAATGGAAGGGAGGTCATCGGTGCTCAGGTATGGATCCCTGACCCGGGATGGGTTCTGATCGTCGAACAGGACCATGATGAGGTACTGTTTGCCCTTCACACGCTTTTAGAACGGGCGGTTGCGGTTACGTTTGGTGTCATCATCCTGATCATCCTCTTCTCCATATTTATCACGAAACGGATCGTAAAACCGATCAGGCAACTGTACGAGGAGACCGAAGCAGTGGCGAAAGGAGACTATTCGGTGCAGGTCCCAGTGATAACAGATGACGAGATCGGTACATTGACCCAGCGGTTCAACGAGATGACATCCAGACTGGGAGAGACGCACAGAAAACTTGAAGGCAGGATCGCTCTCGTCAACCGTGATCTCGAGGATCAGAGGAGCAAACTCGAGACCATCCTCCAGAGCATGACCGACTGCGTCTTTGCTGTTGACCGCGATTTCAGGATAACCATGTTCAACCGGGCGTGCGAGGAGTTTACAGGCATCAGCGCAGATGACGCCACCGGAAGGTTCTGTTATGATCTATTTCCAAGCGCGGGATGCGAGACACGATGCCACCTCTGGGACCCACTGGAGGATCATCCCACCGGCATCTGCTGGCAGACGCACGTCACTGATGGAAAGGGTCGGAGCGTTCCGATTATGACGTGCGGTGCACCGCTCTGTGACGCTGATGGTAATGTCACTGGACATGTAGAGGTGCTCAGGGATGTCACCGAACTGGAAAAGGTGACCAGTGAACTGAGAAGCGCAAACACTGAACTCGAGATTGCAAATGCAGAATTGAGAAAACTCGATCAACTCAAAACAGACTTCTTAAACATCGCATCCCACGAACTGCGGACACCGCTCACATCGATCAAGGGGTTTGCCGGATTCGTGGCTGAAGAGAAGCTTGGAGAACTGAACGAGAAGCAGAAGGACGCTCTTTCAAAGGTTGTATCGAATAGTGACCGGATGACCCGCCTGATCGACAACATGCTCGATATGTCAAAGATACGGTCAGGAAAACTGGAACTGAACATCGACAGACTGGACCTGTCCGGGTTGATTGGCGGCGTTGTTGCGGATATGAAACTGGTTGCCGAAGAGAAGAATATCTCATGCACCGCCGAGATCCCGGATGGTCTTGCCACCGAGGGTGATCGTGACCGTATCGAGCAGGTTCTTGTGAATCTGCTCAGCAATGCGATCAAATTCACACCGGTTGGCGGCAGTGTATCGGTAACCGCAGTTGATCACGAAACCGAAACTTGCGTCAGAGTCAGGGTCGCTGATACCGGTATCGGCATAGCGCCGGATGATCTGGCGCATATCTTTGAGGAGTTCTGGCAGGTCGATAAGGGCAAGGGCACCGGTCTTGGTCTTACGATTGCAGCAAACATCGTCCGTGAACACGGCGGCGCGGTCTGGGCGACGAGCACGAGGGGCGTGGGCAGCACGTTCGGATTAAGGCTGCTGAAGAAGGTGTCAGAGGATTCTGGGGACGCGTGAAGAGGATAACCCGAATTTTGGACATACCGTTCATTTAAACACCTCCCCGGTCTCCTTATACCACAAAACAAGATCCAGATGGCTCATGGGTATTTTAGTCTCCTTGGAAAGTTCTTTCATCCCTTCCTCTATCTCAAGATACCTCCGCCGCGATAAGGAAGCCGGAACCTCCTCTATCACCTGAAGCGATCTCAGATTCTTCAGTATATGCCTGTCAAGAATCGCAAGATCCGTGCCAGGTCCGATGTTCCTCAGAAAATGGCTCGCCTCCTTGTAGCCGATCCCTTTCACATTCCGGACGAGCCACTCCCTTGCATCATAGGCATCGCTGAACCGGCTGATCCGGGACTTGATGAATAGTTTACCATCAATCATGAACATGTTTCGCGCTTTTATGACGTATCCTGCCTTCTTATACTTGAACCGCACCCCCGATAGTTCCCTGAGAACCTGATCCTCGGTCCCGGCAAGCAGCAGACCCTTACCGAGAAGCCGCTCCACCGCAGCCCAACAGGACTTTGCCTTCGACTGTGGGGTTAGTATGCAGAAGACGAGTTCAGCGAAGATGCTCTCCTCGTCTCCGGTTTTCAGGACCGAATCAAACTCCTGAAGTCTCGATTGTATCTCATACTTAATCGAGGTCAGGATCGCTCGTATCTCATCTCCAAAGTCAGGTTCCAACACCGATTCGCATCTCCACAGATTCGACATTCCAGTCCTTCACAAGAACACCTGCTGCCGCGGAATCGGCAATCGATAGCTCCTTTGCACGAACCTCTTCTGCGATGAAGCTCTCCATGCCCTGCAAGAGACTTGCGATCCGTTCGTCCGATAGCTCGACTGCGACCCGGATCCAGTCATTCACCTCGAGATCGAGTTCCTTTCGCATATCCTGGATGCGGCGGATCACCTCTGCCGCGTACCCTTCCGTCTCGATCTCCGGCGTCAGCGAGACATCGACATACACGATTCCGTGAGCAAATTCTGACGCGAAAGCGAACGTGGGGACGGTTCTTTCGAAACTGACCATCTCGCATGTGATCAAGATCCCATCGAGATCGTAGCTTCCAGTCTTCTCGACCGCATCCTTAATCGTGCTCGCATTAGCCCCTCTGATCGCATCTGCAACAATCCCTGCATCCTTCTTGAATGCGGGACCGAGTTTCGCCATATCGGGGATCGCCTCAACGCCGAGTTCGTCCCATTCCTCGCCAACGCCGAGCAGGACGATCTCCTTTGTGTTTGCCTGCTCTGAGAGCACACTTTCGAGCGATCCGACGGCATACACCACTTCTTCGCTTGCAGGCGCGATCACGACCCGGCTTACAGGCCACCTGAGTTTCCTCTTTCCTGCTTGCCTAGCGTTTGCGACCGCTTCCACGACCCTTCTGATCTCTGCCATGTCCGCCTCAAGCTGCGGATCGATCAGACTCTGGTCAGGGGTGGGCCAATCGCATGTATGAACCGATTCTCCGCTTTCGAGGTTCTGATAGATCGCTTCTGCAAGGTACGGCATTACTGGGGCAATCAGACATGTGACAGTCGTTATCACATCGTAAAGCACCCTGTAGACCGCGAGTTTGTCAGGATCTTCCGCCTCTGTCCATGTGCGCGGCCTGATCAACTGGATGTACCATCTCGAGAGATCGTCGAGCACGAACTCGATGATCGCACGGGTCGCGGTGTGGGGCTTGTATTCATCCATCGCAGACGTGACATCGCGTACAAGCGAGTTTGCCCTCGATAGAATCCAGCGATCCTCAGGTCTCATCGCATCGCGCACCGATTTGAGCGAGACTGCATCTGCCGCGGGATCGAAGCGGTCGAGGATCATGTACGGCAGCGGGAACCTGTAGACGTTCCAGAGGATGTTTATGAAGCGGTGCACGGTTTCGACCTCGCTTAAGTTAAACTTCAGGTCGTCCCATGGCGCGTTCGTGGATAGCAAGTACATGCGCAGCGTATCAGCCCCGACTTTTTCGATCACGGTCTCAGGAGCTACCACATTGCCGAGACTCTTCGACATCTTGCTTCCTGCATCGTCCAGCGTGAACCCATGCACGAGCACGTTCCTGTACGGAATCTTCCCGAATGCGACCATCCCTGCGCCGAGTTGCGAATAGAACCACCCGCGAGTCTGGTCGTGCCCTTCCACGATGAAGTCAGGCGGCCACATTGCATCAAACGCACTAGTATCGCGTGGATATCCGAGCGTCGCCCACGATGCGACAGCGGAATCGAACCAGACATCGAAGACATCCTCTACCCTTCGCATCGTTCCGCCGCACCCGCACTCGAATGCGATCTGGTCGACCCAGGGTCTGTGCAGGTCTGGTGGCACAGAAGATGCTGACGCATGCTCTTCGAGTTCATCGCGGGTCCCGATCACCTCATATTTCCCGCACGAGTCGCAGACCCAGATCGGGATCGGTACGCCCCAGTACCGCTGCCTCGATATGCACCAGTCCCGCGCTCCGGATACCCAGTCATGAAACCTCGCGGACCCGGCCCAGTCGGGATACCAGCTCACCTTCTCGATCTCATCGAGCATCGCATCCTTAAGCTCCGAAATCTTTAAAAACCACTGCTCGGTTGCAAGATAGATGATCGGGGTCTTGCACCGCCAGCAGTGCCCGTACCTGTGCACGATCTTCCCGCTTGCAAGCAAGAGCCCACGCGCATCGAGATCGTCGATGACGGTCTGGTCTGCGTCCTTGACATAGATGCCAATGTACGGCTCTACGTCTGCCGTGTACCTCCCGTCAGGTCCGACCGGGCAGAAAACGGGCAGATCATACTTTGATCCGAGTTCAAAGTCGTCCACACCATGACCCGGTGCGATATGTACGCATCCGGTGTTCTCGGTGGTCACAAACTCAGCCGGAAAGACGCTGTGTGTAAATTCGTTCTGTGCAGGGATGATATCCGAAAGCGGATGGGTATATTGCATCCCGACCAGATCACTTCCGTGACAGACGTCGAGAAGTTCGTAATCCTGATACCTGCCTTCCCGGAGCACTGAGTCGACCAGATCGGAAGCAAGGATCAGTATCTCGCTTTTGCCATCCATATACGCCCGTACCTTTGAGTATTCGAAGTCGGGATGCACAGCAACCGCGATATTTGCAGGAATCGTCCATGGAGTCGTCGTCCAGATGACGATGAACGTATCCACCTCATCTAGCACCGGAAATTTGACATAGATCGACGAATCGGTCCGATCCCCGTACTCGACCTCGGAATCGGCAATCGCTGTCTCGCATCGCGGGCACCAGTTCACCACACGAAGACCTTTTTCGAGCAGATCCTTCTCGTGCGCTTTCTTTAGCGTCCACCAGACCGATTCGATGTATTTTTGCGAAAGCGTCATGTACGGGTCGTCCCAGTCGAGCCACACTCCAAGACGCTTGAACTGCCCGGTCATGTCCTTCATATTCTGTATTGCGAACTCCTCGCACGTAGATATGAATGAATCAATCCCGTACGTTTCTATATCCTTCTTTGTTTTGAACCCGAGTTTTTCTTCGACTTTTACTTCGATCGGGAGTCCGTGCATGTCCCATCCGGCGCGATCTATGACGTGATACCCGCACATGGATCTGTACCGCAGGACTGCATCCTTGATGATCTTGTTCCATGCGGTTCCGAGATGGATGTGTCCTGTGGTGTATGGAGGACCATCCACGAAGAAGAATGGCTTTTCGTCTTTCCGCAGGTCCCGGACACGTGTGTAGGTATCGTTATCATCCCAGAATTGCTGTATCGATTCTTCTATGGTTTTTGCATCATATCGTGCGGTAATTGTTTCCATGTATGATCTCCTGTGATCTGATCTCTGTTTGGGAATTATGAAGGTTTCTGTGTGCGGGGCTTTTGGACGAATCCACACAAAGCGGGGCGCATCAAAAAGCTTATGAATCGCTAAGCGCATCAGGATCACTATGTGGAGTAAATATTCGATAATCATTATTCTGATCGTTTAGATGATCATTGGTGGCTGCGTCGATCAAGGACCAGATGAATCACAGAAACCACAGGAGCCGCAGGAACCTGCTCAACCGGAAAATCCAATTCTAAAGACTGAACCGATCGATCTATCCGGCACCACCGCAGAAAAAATGGATTTTGCTAAGCATTACTCATTAGATCCACTGGACATCGCCCTGAACGCCCCGCAATACGATCTGCCTTTGCAGACGGATCAGATCTCAAACTATGAGCCGTTCTCCAGAGAAATCCAGCTCAGCGACGATGCCTTGAGTCTACTGGAAAAAAACGGCTTCGTTGTCATAGACAATCCTTTCGACCGGAAGGAAGAGGATATTGTCCAGCCGTATAAGACGCTTGCCAAAGCCGAGATACCGATCTTCGTCACCACCGACTCGCTGCTACACCTCTACCATATCCAGTTCGATGAGACGCTGCGGCAGATCGAGGAAAGGGAATTTTACAACCTCGTCTGGGAGATCAGCGAGCAATTGCTGGACAGTTCGATGGAATCATACAAAAATTCCGACGGGGATCTGAAAGAAGCGTCAAGAAGGAATGTTGCCTACTTTTCGGTTGGTTTGAGTCTGCTACAGCCAAAGCCGGAGCAGGTCTGCCAGAGTGAGAACGAATGGGAATGCACCGATGCTTACTTTGAGAAGGAGGACCTAACGCGTTATAGCTTCGAGGTTCCGTCTTATGTCAGGGACGATGTAGAAGCCGAATTAAAGTTGATAGACGCGCATTCCGGATTTGCAAAGTCCCCTATCTTCATTTACAAGGAGGATTACTCCCAGTATGTCCCGAGAGGGCACTATACCAGATCGGAAAAGTTAAAGAACTATTTCAGAGCGTTTATGTGGTACGGCAGGGTGAGCATGCTCCTCAAGGGCTCGGACGCGATACCGCCGGGAACGACCGACCCTTATGATCCGGAGGGTCTCATCTCCCGATACGATGCGCGAATCCAGACGACGGGCGCCTGCTTGACCGCATCCGAATTTGCTACTGATGGGGAACTGATGGACAAGTGGGACCGGATATATTCGGTAACAGCTTTTTACGTGGGGCTCTCCGATGATCTGGGTCCTTATGAGTACATCGCTGCGATGGACTCGGTCTTCGGGGGTTCATTTTATCCGGATAACCTGGATGACGAGACGGTTGGTGAATTGAAAGTAAAACTTACAGAGTACGGATCGCCAAAGATCTACGGCGGGACTGGAAACTGTGTGGCATTCACCCAGGGAGAGGCGAACCAGTGCCTGAACAACACCGCAGGATTCAGGTTGATGGGACAGCGGTTCATCCCTGATTCGTACATGTTCACGAACCTTGTCGGCGCATACACAGGCGCCTACGAGGGCGATCAAAATCCGTTCACGCTCGTTAGCAGCGGAGCCGGACCTATCAGGGGATTTCCCCGCGGTCTCGATGTCATGGCGCTCCT
>CBDAFH010000200.1:0-6204 GCA_965195165.1 uncultured ANME-2 cluster archaeon
GGCGAGAAGCAGAGAATCGCAATCGCACGGGCGGTTGTGACGGAGCCTGCGGTGCTGCTGTTAGATGAGCCGCTCTCTGCGCTGGATTCTCGCACAACCGAGCGGCTCAGGGCGGAACTGGCGCGGATACACAAACTCACAGGAACCACAACGATCCATGTGACGCACAGCTTCGAAGAGGCGTTCGCTCTCGGTGACCGGATCGCTGTGATGTGCGGTGGACGGATCATCCAGGTGGGCACGCCGGATGAGGTCTTCCGAAGACCCAACTCCAAATTCATCGCAGACTTCGTGGGCGTTGAGAATTTATTCCGCGGAAGATCGGTCGTTCATGACGACATCTCCGAGGTTCGCATCGATGGGATCTCGGTGGTCTCCAGCACAGTTGCATCCGGAGACGTCTCAGTCTCGATCAGACCTGAGGATATACTGATCTCGAAAAAAGAGATCGAAACAAGTGCGAGAAACTCGTTTTCCGGAGAGATTACAGAGGTTAAGGATATGGGCGGGATTATCAGGGCTGTAGTCGATGTGGGCGTTCCCTTTGTGGTTGCGCTGACAAAGCGGTCGTACGAGGATCTGGAACTTGCATCAGGCACTCGTGTATGCATCGTCTTTAAAGCGTCTGCAACACATCTTTTTTAGCATGGCGATCTCTGGGACTTTTGTAACTACCCGATATGTTACTCGGCATCCGGATAGAGTTGTTGTGACATTGACGCTGCCACGGAAAGAATAGCACCCTCTCGCTCCAGATGATTATGTTATCCTGCGACGGCTCGCGAGTGCTTGGCAGATGAACAAGGTTTATGAACATCCAGAAGAATGGATAATAAACATCCTGCAATCATGACGCTTAGAACCCCAATCGTGTGCGTGCTCGGGCATGTGGATCACGGAAAGACCACGCTGCTCGACAGAATCAGAGGCAGCACGATCGTAGATATGGAATCCGGTGCGATCACCCAGCACATTGGTGCGACCGAGGTGCCGATCGATGCGATAGCAAGCGCGTGTGGGCCGATCTTTTCAGGAAAGTTCATCGTTCCGGGATTACTTTTTATCGACACTCCCGGGCACCATGCGTTCACGACGCTTCGGAGCCGCGGTGGCGCGCTTGCGGATCTTGCAGTCCTGATCGTCGATATCGGCGAAGGATTCCTGCCGCAGACCATCGAATCCCTGAAAATACTGAAGCGATTCAAGACCCCTTTCGTGGTCGCAGCGAACAAGATCGACCGCATACATGGCTGGCAGACCCATGAGAACATGCCGTTTATTCAAGGGTACAAGAAGCAGGTGGGGCATGTGCAGCAGGAACTCGACCGCAAACTGTACGAACTGATCGGAAAACTCTATGAATACGGGTTCAGCGCAGATAGGTACGACCGCATATCCGATTTCAAGACAACCATCAGCGTGATTCCGATATGTGCAAAGACCGGAGAGGGCGTCCCTGATCTGCTGATGGTCATGTTAGGTCTTGCGCAGCGTTTTCTTGAAGAGGATCTGCAGGTCAGCACAACCGAAGCAGGAGTGTGCACGGTTCTCGAGGTCGATGAGACCCGCGGTTTCGGGACGACCGTCGATGCGATCCTCTATGATGGCGAACTCTCGGTCGGCGATACGATCGTGGTCGGCGGGCAGCCGGTCATCACAACAAAGGTTCGTGCGCTCCTCAAACCAAAGCCGATGACCGAGATCTGGTCAAACGAGGCGTTCGACCACGTGAAGCATCTGACAGCCGCGGCTGGCATCAAGATCGCAGCACCGAATCTGGAACACGCCATCGCGGGATCGACGATCCGGGTCGTGTCTGGCAATTTCGATGAGATCGTTAGCGAGATAGAGGGCGAGCTTGATGCAGCGCAGATAAAGACCGATTCGGACGGTGTTGTTGTATGTGCCGATACCATAGGATCGCTCGAAGCAGTGACTTATGAATTAACGAATGCCGGCATCCCGATCAGGGTTGCCAAGATCGGCGATATCTCAAGAAGGGATGTGATCGGGGCAGAGACGAGCAAAGACCCCTTGAACCGGACGATTATTGGATTTCGTGTGGATGCGCTGCCTGATGCCAGGGATGAACTCAAGAAATCGGGAACGAGACTGTTCCAGAGCGATGTGATCTACCGGTTGGTCGGGGATTATCAGGACTGGATATCCACTGAGAAGGAGCTTGTCGAGAAGAAGCTCTCAGAGGCGGTGATCAGACCCGGACAGTTCATGCTTATGGATGGATGCGTCTTCAGGCAGAACAATCCCGCAGTTGTCGGTGCACGTATCATCGGCGGCGTGATCAGGACCGGGGTTGCGGTCATGCGTGCGGATGGTACACAGGTCGGGACTATAAAGGGGATTCAGGATCAGGGAGAGGCTCAGCGGGAAGCGAGGTACCGTGACGAGGTTGCTGTAGCAATCGATGGTCCCACGGTCGGGCGGCAGATCAAGGAAGGCGACATGCTCTTTGTGGACATCCCTGAACAACATGCAAAGATGGTCGAGCAGGAACTGTCTAATACACTGTCTCCTGATGAGAGCGAGACGTTTTCGGAGTTTCTGGAGATCAAACGGAAGGACGATCCATTCTGGGGTAAATGAGTGGATCACGGGGGTGGGAACGATCGACCCCCGCGGTGATGAGGCGATTCCCTGCGGGACTAGCGCCACAATCGCGGGATTGGAAGGGGTGTTGGGGCAAGACGGGGCGCGTTTCGGGAAGCGTGGCGATGTTTTTGGCACCTCACAGACCTGCCCCCGCCGCCGCCTGTAGAGTCATGAGCGCATCGAGTGACGAGATTCGGCGATCATCGTTCATGTCGCCGATGGGATCATACTTACCAGTGACTGCGAGTTTGAGTGTAAGCACCACGTCAGCAGGCGTGATCGCACCGTCCTGATTGATGTCGCCTCTGTCCACAAAGCCCGCTTTTAAGATCGCTTTCTTCGCACAGTCATTTTGTATAAACAGATTCCAGACAATCCCGTTTCTGTGGTTCTCGATCATTGTCAGTATCGCACCCTGGTCTATGCCAATATGTGTGGGAGCGAACCAGCCAATACCTGATTCCATACCCGGATTGAATGCGTCCCTGAAGCCATACTCGCCCCAGAGTCCGCCACCATAAGTTTCGTTCATGTAACGCAGTGCCGATATAGACTCATCGGGCGTGAATACGATCGAGCCGCCAGCACCTGTGGGGGCTATTGTTCCATCATCGCACTGGCGAGGACCGTGCGCACCATAACCATACTCGTGTAACGGGCATTCACATGCGGTCAAGCCCCACACGTTCGGGCCATATCCTGTGTGATTGTTCGGGTTCTCTATGCAGTAAGCTCTGTTCTCAAGCGTGGCATTGACAGAGTTCTGGAAGTAATTAATACCCGCCCTATCAGTTTTATCCCTTAAATCAAACCATATTTGAGGATATTGGTATGTAAAAAGCGAAGTTGAGGTGCTTTCTACAAACGTGTAACTTTGATCCCCATAAGTGTACTCTGCTTGCCTGTACGTCCTTGTCCATGCATCCCAGCTATCGTCTGGTATCGGATGCGTGGAAGAACCCAGCGCAAGAAGAACTGTAAGCATGCCCTCGTTATACCCCTGCCACCTATAAGGAAGAAAGCCCGTATCAGGTCTCCAGCCCATAGAAAGAGTATCGTCGCCATTGAGCATCCATTCCCAATCGACATCCTCGTACAGTTTTGTAGCAACAGTTTCTATCTCGGTACCAGCAAAATACCGGTTGACTGTCAGCACACCCGCCATAAATATCGCAGTATCTATTGAGGAGAAGCAATCCACCCCGTTCCAGTTCCCGGTATCCTGATCGAACCAGTGAGGGAAAAACCCATGCTCGCTTTCCACGTAAAAATCATCAGGTTCATCCGGATTATCATAATAGCTGTTAAGAGTGGTATTCGCGCATTGATAGCCTTCTTCGTAGCTTATCCACCCCCTTTCGATCGCTATAGGGATCGATGTGAGGTAGAATCCACTGGATGCGGAACTGCCAGTGCACCATGCAGTACTCTCTACCGTAAAGCCGTGCTCATCGGTGTTTTCATGGAAAAATAGGAATGTTTTGAGTTCGATCGTATCTAAAAACTTCCCATCATCCGCTTGTGCCGATGCAAGTTGGGTATGGGGAGTTAAGAGAAACAACATACATAGAATTAATTTTATTCTTGAGTGATTAATCATTGCTCTGCCTTCTGATCTATTTATCCACTATTCTGCATCCGAAGGGATCGGTTCGCCTGTACTCACACCCCAGTATGGATTGAGTTCGCGTTCGGCAAAGATATACCATGCAGTAGCACCCGTATGTAGTGCATTTGGATAACTCCATCCAAACCCGGTTGAGACATTATCGTGGCAAGCCGCAACTATTCCTTTCCCATTGCTGTTGTTCGCAGAGGTTTGAGCCCTGCGGAGCTCGTTTATGTACTTGTCTGACTTTTCGGTTCCGTTTCCAATCTGATAACTGATACACATCTGCGCAGTTCCTTCGAACCATATCCCATCTATGTCGCAATTGAAATCGAATCCTTCAAATCCGCAGCATGTTGTCTGACAATTGGTTTCGATCCAATTATTGATGGCAGATATGTTTACATCATCCAGAGCTATCACACCCCATGTATTCACATCAAGAGGTCTAACATCTCTGTTTATTGTTGTTCCATCATTCGTTGTTCCGGTCCAGAAATGCCCAAGACTTTCGTTCCACATAGATTCCACGAACGTCTTTGCGTGTGTCGCCCTCTCTCGCCATGTGGAGTTGTTAGTGGCTTCATGAATGCGACATACACATCGATATTGTGCTCAGTGGACTTCCATCCGAGTTTTTTGGGTTCCCAATCAGTGTAGCCGCCCGTATAACCTCCTGCACCACGAATATCATAGCAGTTATCATATATCCAGTCGCCCATGAGTTTGGAGGCATTTAAATAAGTTATATTTCCAGTAGCATCATAATAACGGAGCAGAGCTGTAATCGTCCATGCCATGTTGCCCGTGCCAGTTCCCGGACTCTTGATGGATGAATTCCTGCCTGATTGGTCTGTAAGGTCGTTTGCCCAGTAACCGTCCCTTATCCGTGCATCATTGAAATCCTGATCGTGGTTCTGGCACCAGATCAGGGAATCGCAAAGGACTTTCGCTCTTACCATATCATCTGGAGTGCCTCTATCGACCAAGGCTAATACTGCCAGGTCGTTATCATACACCCAAGCCATGTAGTCATCCGGATTGGTTGGGGTGCCCACATAACTCTGGATCAGTCTCAACGTGCTTCCATTTTCGTATCTGTCCATCTGTTCGTATAGATGAGAATACGCATTCTCTTCTGGCGATGGTTGTGGCTCTGCGTTGCCTGCCGCTGCCTGCAGGATCATGAGAGCGTCGAGCGATGTGACGCTGCCGTCGCTGCTGACGTCAGCGGTGGCGATCATTGTGACATCACACGGTAAGCTGCCGACCGCGATCCGGAGTGCGATCATGGCGTCGGCGGGAGTGATCTGGCTGTCATGGTTGAGGTCGCCTTTCTGCGGCGTAACTGATACACCTGTGTGCAATATAACAGGTCCGTTAGTGAAATCCGCCAAATAGACATAGTCTCCAGCAACCGCACAGGCATACGTTGCGCCGCCGTCACGCCACCAGCCACCCTCGTGAACGTACAACTGCTCTGCGCTCGCCATACCACAGAACGCGAGCCACAGCGCAAGCATGATATGCCATTTCAGTTTGCCCATAGTAGCTCTCCTTCTGTAGTGAACCGGAACTCGACACTATAAAAAACCTCCTCAAAACCCCCTCCGACAGGCAGTCCCTCGGGCGTTGCAGGTCCTGCCAGCCGCAATCTCGTCCGGATACTGTGCCCTGTATCTGTCCGTGATTGATCGCTCCTGTGGGTGCTTGTGTGACTCTGGCATCACGTGGCGATTCCTGGGTTCGGATGCGGTGGCGGGTGCTGGTTTGTGGGGGTGTGGCGGGCGCGGAGGTCGTATGGTTTTGGGTGAGCGCCGATAGGTGCGAGCCACACACACCGCGTTAGGCTGAGCCCTGCGCGTCGTGATTACGCGGTCGCAAGCTGTTGGCGGAGAAGATCACTTGCAAGATTACTGACCGTGACGCCTTTCTGCCGTGCCTGCGCCTGGAGTACTTCAGCCACATCCGCTTCAATCTCAATT
>CBDAFH010000201.1:0-1980 GCA_965195165.1 uncultured ANME-2 cluster archaeon
TTTTTTTTCAAGCAGAAGACGGCATACGAGATTCTGACATGTGACTGGAGTTCAGACGTGTGCTCTTCCGATCTGGCATGAGGCTTCCAGCCGTGATGACGATCGTGAACCGGTCGATGTCGGCGCCGATCAACATCTGGAACGACCACCAGGACAGCATGGCAGAGCGGGATTCCGGATGGATCCAGTTGTATGTCGAGGATGTGCAGGAACTCGTTGATACGACCGTGCAGGCGTACCTGATCGCAGAGGACCCTGAGGTCTCGCTTCCGGTCATGGTCTGCATGGACGGATTCATACTCTCGCACGTATTCGAACCCGTAGACCTCCTCGACCAGAAAGCCGTGGATGAGTTTCTCCCACCGTTTGAGCCGGTGAGCATTCTCGATCCCGATAATCCAAAATCGTTTGGCATGTTCGTGGATCCTGAGTACTACATGGATTTGCGGCATCGTGTCGAGCAGGCGATGGATCGGTCGAGATCGAAGATACAGGACGCAGCTCGCAGTTTTGAATCGGCTTTTGGCAGGCATTACGGAGACCTGATCGATACGTACCAGACCGACGACGCAGAGATCATCCTCGTGGCGATGGGGTCATTAGTCGGGACGCTCCGGGATGTGGTCGATGACCTGCGCAGCAAAGGCGTCCCTGTCGGGCTCCTGAAGATCCGTGCGTTCAGACCGTTTCCTGCTGATGAGATCGCTGAGGCGACCTCCGGCGCAAAGGTTGTCTGCGTGCTTGACAAGAACATCTCGCTTGGCACAGGAGAGGGCGCGGTATGCACCGAGATCAAGGCGTCCCTCTACAACAGTGACATCAGCGTTCCTGTGATCGGATTCGTGATCGGGCTTGGCGGGCGTGATATTCCGGTCAGCACAGTCCAGCGAATCGTTAGCAAGGCAGAGGACGTCATCAAGCACGGGATCAAGGTCGAAAGTGAGTTTGTGGATCTGAAGCACTCGCATGTTTCATAGGAACCTGAACTATCGCATATACTCGATTGCTCAATACTATGTGGTCCATATCATTATGCCGAAAGGCATGGATCAAAGCAGGGAATTTACCCGCTGGGCACGCAGAGAGGAGGTGTTCCGCGATCCCTGCGGTGAGAAAAGTTATCTCACAATTGCACAAAAACGACCACAACTTGCCAGACATGTTCTTCCAATCTGTGTTAATCGACGATCCCTGCGGTTAAATCTACTATTTAGTCTCAGCAAGTCCCGGATATGGTCAAAATTCTGATTGAAACTCTGTCAACCCCCTGGTAACTTTACAACTCCCGCGCACAGATGTATTTTTATATGAAAACATACAAGGAATTGAACACGTTAAGAATTGGGTGCAGTTTAATATGACATACAAGCTCGGGATTTCCGGACTGGACGAATTGATAGGGGATATAAAGAGCGGTACAAATATCATGATGATCGGACCGCCCATTAGCGGGAAGGACGATATCGCAAATATCATCGCATACCAGGGGTTACTCGATGCCAATGCTGCCGTGATCGTTTCGACGCGCGAGCCGGGAAACAACGTGCTTGAGTGGTTCGAACGCTACAACCTGGACGTCCCGATGGACCGTATCGGGATTGTGGACTGTGTCACGCGTACTCTTGGATTTGGCGCACCCGATACCGATAACATCAAGATGGCGTCAAGTCCGGTCGATCTCACAGGCATCGGTGTCAAGATCAGCCAGTTCTTTGAGCATTTCTGGATGGAGATGCATCTGCGGGAGACGAGGTTGTGCATCAATTCCTTGTCAACGATCCTGATGGATTCCAATCGCCAGACCGTATTCCGGTTCCTGCATGGCTTCACAGGACGCATAAAAGCAGCAAATGCGCTTGGCATATACGTAATCGAAGAGGGGATGCACGACGAGAAGACCATCGTGACGCTGAAACAGTTGTTCGATGGCATGATCGAGATCAGGGAGAGTGGGGAGGGCTACCAGATACGGGCCGTCGG
>CBDAFH010000202.1:0-27561 GCA_965195165.1 uncultured ANME-2 cluster archaeon
TATATATTTTATGTAGTACTCATAGCCAATCGTCCGGCATACCATACACCAGACGCGGGTTGTAGCTTCCAAACCACATCACATATATGTTATATACTACCAAATATTAATAGACCAATGATGACGCGATCCTTCGACTTATTCGGAAATAAAAAATATAAAGCCCGGATCAGTGACATGGAGCAGCAGATCGGGGAATTGCGCGCGGAGAACGAGAAATTAAAGACGAGAGTGGATAAGAGGGGTGAGAAAACAAAAACAGCAATCGCAAGGAAGCAGGAAGTCGAGGAAGTACTGAATCGCGCCCATCAGAGAATAACAACGCTCGAAAACGAACTTACGGTACTCAGGGAAGAATCGTCCAAAAACATAACGTTTAGCGGTACGTACCCGTTAAACAGAAGCTGTCTTACGAATATCGTGTTTGAATTGGGTTCGATGCGGTCGAAGTCCGGAACCTTTCACTCGATCTACCTCAACGCGAACGCAAAAATAGCCGATTTCGAGTTTGGGGACACGATCGATGCGGGTTGCATACATCTCTTCGATCAGATCAGATCGTACAATGGAAAAGTGCTGTTCTATGGCGAGGATCATTGCATTTCGGTAGCAGTCGTGCCCCCATTTGTGATTGAGAGATCGGACTGGGTGACTGCTGACGCGTTTGATTTAACTCCGCTTGAGGGGATGCTTGCGTATGACTCGACTGTCTGCGCTCTGTATGCACATGCGGGGCGCACCGTCGTCGGAATCGTCCGTGGTGGTGGCAGAGTCGAAGACCGTGGCGACGGCGGGGGTTCTGAGGTCTACGCCGAGATCGTGCGTACCGGAGTTCAGGCAAAGCATACCAAAGGCGGGTGGAGCCAGCGGAGATTCGAGCGCGGCCGGGATCAGGATGTTCTGTATCACATAAAGAAAGTGCAGGAGAAACTCAGGGAGCTGATGGACGATCCGGTCGAGATGATCATCGCTGGTGGCGATCTTTCCCTCACAAGGAAGATGCTTGCAGGCGCGAAGATGCCTATAATTGAGAAGAGGGTGGATGTGGACGGGAATCCGGAGGACGTTGCTCTCAAGGTGGCCTGGGCTGGCAGGTTATACAGGTTGTGATCTATGAATGTGACATAACACACTAAAGAAAAATATAAGTACGGTTGACGCCAACCAACTGTGGAGTAGGTGTCTGTGGGGACCATTATCATCAGCAAGAGTAGAAGAGTATATCTTCCAAAAATCGGTGACCTCGTATCGTTCTTGATTGTGAGCTCAGTGTTTACTGCATTCACCAGTTTTATGATGCTTTATTTTTCATTTATTGTGCTCGGGGTAGCACTGAAACCAATCCTGCTATGCACTATGTTTCTTGTGGTATACAGCGTGTACAGTATCAATAAATTGACAGATCAGGAAGAGGACGCGATAAATATGCCGGCGCGGTCTACCTTCGTGCATGGCAATGAGCGATTTCTGTTAATTCTTGCCATCGCCTCGTACATTGTAGCATTGCTTCTCGGATTGGTTGAAAGCCCACTTGCCACAGGCATCTTGCTTGTCCCCCTCCTGTCAGGGATCGCCTACAGCACGAATCCCTTTTCGATAATCGGAATTCCCAGATTAAAGGATATTTTCCTTGTAAAGAGTTTTATCGTTGCTTTTAGTTGGGCAGTTTGCGCAGCATTTCTGCCCGCGCTTCAACTATACGATCCTGCTAAACTGTGCTTTACTTTCCCATTCTTTTTCATCAAAGTTTTTATAAATACGGTTCTGTTTGATGTGCGGGATGTAGAAGGAGACACTTTAAACAGCGTAAAGACTATTCCAGTCGTTATAGGGATAAAAAGAACAAGACAATCGTTATTAATTATTCAGTCTCTGCTTGTGGTATGGTTGGTACTGTTTTCAGATTTATTCAGTGAATATTACGTAATCTTGATCGCCAGCATGGTATATGGGTATCTGTACATCTTCCACTTCTGCAACACAAGCCACCATAGAGATATGTCATGGGATATACTGCTGGAGGGGGAATGGATCCTAATGGGTATAGGAGCATGTATTTATCTGGTTCTATCTTCCAATGTGGGAAACATTTAATAAATGTAGTGTCCACTTTTGTTACATGATTCCAGAAATTGACTCGTATAGTGGAGTCAAGGAAGAATTGAAGTTTTTCACAACATCGGGAGTGCGTGTCAAACTACTGATCAATCTAAATAGAGAAAGAATGACTGTAGATCAATTGAGAAGTGAGTTTGGTTACCGGACGTCCACCCTCCTACCAGTACTCGCGGAGTTAAAGTCAAAAGGTCTCATACATCAGGAGGATCGGTATTATGATATGACACCGTTTGGAAAACTCATCTCATCCAAGTTGATCGATTTTATTGAAACGCTTTCCATGTTCAAAACACAGGAACAATTCTGGAAGAGTCATGAAACATGCGTGATTCCGGAGTTGTTTTTCAGAAATATCGGTTCTCTCGCCAGATCCCAGATTGTAGAGGCTTCACCGGCAGATCTTTTTGAAGTGCATAGATATTTCCTAAAACTGGTTGAGGGTTGCAGTGTTATAAATGGGGTTTCGCCATTCCTCCATCCGGAGTTGCCCCATATATTCAAAATATTCATCGAGCAGGAGGCAGCGGTACGTCTTGTAGTAACCTATCCCGTGCTGGAACTGATGCGCGAAAGACATGCGGAAGTGCTGCAGCATGTCGGTGATATGTCAAACTTCAGTCTGAGGGTGATCGAAGAGGATGTGGGGGTTGCATTCACGGTAACCGAGGCGATCCTGTCGCTCGGCTTTTTCAGACCTGATGGTACGTACGATTACAATACCGATCTTGTCAGCGAGGACCCTGCTGCAATCGAGTGGGGGAATGCGCTATTTGAGTATTACTGGCACAGGTCCGCGGATGTTGATGCGTCCCTGCTGGACACATCGACACCGCTACCAGCAGGGCAGGGTGTCACACTTCCGGACCCTGATTAGCGCCGCTCAGTTACCACAAAGTAGAGATACAGGCAGATGCATATTATTGCGATCACAAGCCCCATATTCTTGATGTAACTGATGATCTGGGCTGTGCGGTAGAATTCGGAGCCGTATTTGCTTGTGATGACGACCTCTTCGGACGGGTCAAACAGGATGTACTTGCCGACGTTCTTGATCACGATCGGCTCCCCTCCATAAGTGATCAGTTCGCCATTAATCTGGTCCTCCTTAAGAACCCAACCGTCCTGAAACGTCCTTGCATCGCCTTTTGTCTTGATTCCACCACTAGATGCCGAGACGATCCTGTGGACCACAGGGAGCTGGGATTCTTCGACATCGAAGACGATGATATCCCCGACATCAGGAGTCAGATACAGTCTCTGCGTAAGAACGATGTCGTATTTCACGAGTGTCGGATCCATGCTTCCTGACGTGACGACCGCGGGAAAGAACAATTGCGCAAGCAGGATATACGCGATCGCCACCGCAACGATGAGTGGAACGAGCATCTTGTAGACCCGCGGTCGCATGGCAAGTTCCCTGTACTGGTGCATCCTTGCGCGGACATTGCTCTTTCGATCCCATATAAGTAGTCTCCCGGGAATTATGCTGACCGCGTATGGGATCGATCTGAGATCCTTTGTGCATATTCTGTACAAAATATAAAAAACCAGCAGCAGCAGGAATACTGCGATGAGTGATGAGCGATGGACATGGTACAGGTATAAACTGAAGTATATTATAACATTGATTATGCTTTCAACAGTCGTCATACACATTCCTCGCCAGATTCCATCGTCCTGATCCTGACGTCTGATAAAAACTGGCTTGCGATCTTTGCAAGCGAGATCATCTCGCCCCGGTCGTACGCTTTATCAGACACAGGCTTCCATGCGTTTTCCGGAAGACCTTGCTGGATGACGTATCTCACATCTCCTGCAATCTCCCGTATGGATTCGGCAATCGACTGTATCTCTTCCGGAGATCCGATGAAATCCGGGAACACCGTCGTTCTTATCTCAAAACCGATCTCGTTCCCCCTGCATAAGCCGTACAGCCCAAGCGATTCCGAGACCCGGTTAGCAGCATCGACACCAGAGATCCTGAGATACGCATCACGCGTAAGCGGCGCCTTCACATCCATGAATATCTGATCGACGAGATGCGCATCGATCATCTGCCTGATCCGGTCGATGTAGTACCCGTTCGTTTGCACTCCGACGAGCAGACCGTGCTTATGCGTGAATTCCGCAAGGTGCAGAAGCGCATCGAACTGCTGGAAACACTCGCCGCCCGAGAACACAACAGCACTGATGAAGGGAGAAGTCGTCTTGATCTCTGATTCGATCTCTTCGATGTTGGCTGGTTCGGAACTGAGCTGTCCTGCATTTAGAAGCTGGTGATTATGGCAATATGGACACCTCATCGGACATCCCATCAGAAAGACAACCATTACAGCATAACCAGTCCAGTCAATCATCGATAGCGGGATTATGTTCTTTGCGGTCATAGCCGCCTCCTGAACTCAGGGTTTCGCATCAGGCACGATCTCGCGTTGTATGCGGAATCCTTCCTGATCCGTTTCCAGATCGTTTCGATGCGTTCCCCCCGAATATTCCCGTAAGGGATCGGGATACATGCGCAGGGCAGCACATCTCCCTGCGGAGTTATGTGAAGCCATCTTTTCCCTGCAAAGCAGCCCGTTGTCTTCATCGCATGCGGTATCGAGAATACTCGCACCCTTCCATCGTTTGCTGCCCACCTGACAAACGAATCAAGGGTTTCACGATCCGCATCACTCAGAACATCGCTTTCGTGATCGATCCACCTCCCGGTCGGCACGATCTCACAGAACGAGAGTTCGTGGACGCCGGTTTCTACAGCGAGCGAATAAAATTCCTCCAGGTCATTGATGTTCATCGGGGATAGCACAACATAGATATCGACAAACATGCCTGCCGCAAGTGAGTTTTTGATTGCAGCGAGCACCTCGTCAAATACTCCGCTTCGCCCCCTAATCCGGTCGTGCTCCTCCGGATGCGGGCTATCGAGGCTCACATTGACCGCAAAGAGTCCGGCATCTTTTAGCGATTCTGCAAGCTCCATTGTAAGCCCTGTTCCGGACGTAAACACGGTTGCAATCGCCTTATCAGGATCGACATGCCTGACCACCTCTGCAAGTTCCGGGTACATCATGGGCTCGCCGCCGTCGAATATGATCAATGTGGTGCCCATGCCGGTCACCTGATCGATCACATCCTTCACCACCTCTGGCGGCAGTGATGCCTTGTTTTCGGTATCAGGAAGTGCGCAATGGATGCACCTGTTCGGGCACTCCTCGGTGAGCGATATCGTGACCTGATCCGGGATATTTTTTCCGATTCTGGCATTAAGCTGGCTTTTCACAAGCCGATCAAACGCTTTCCCGGGTATCGGCGGCACCCACGTTGAGAAGATCAGTTCTTCCCCATCTGCGCCGATCGGCTTTGCGCTCTCGAAGATATCGAGAAGATCGGACGTGAATGGCTTTATTGCGGGCGCAAGGATGCCGCTCAGGGTCATGCTGCCGTCTGCGTCCAGATAGACGCTGAACCATGGGCGTTTGTAGAGTGGGTACATACTCTGTTTTTATTATTGTCGTCTGTGTGCATAAACATAGTAGCTACCAAAAAATAGGTAATATCTGTTGTGGTCAAGTCGATCCCACACAATTCAGTAAATGGTGGCCATGTCGTCTCGTGATGGCTCCTGAAACGGTACAAAGTATTAATATCGCATCGGCAACAAAATAGTAATGTGAACTATTTAAATATTGCACTCATCATTTTACTCGTATGCTGGATCGTCTTCGCATTTCTCAATAAAAAGGGAATTCTTGAGCGGTACAACATGTCGGCATTCGGACCCATACTGATGGTTCGCACCATGCGCGGGCAGAAGCTGCTCACGGTGCTGGCATACCCGCGCAGGTTCTGGCGATTCTTCGGAAACGTCGGGATACCGATGATGCTTGTGGGGATGTTTATCATGTTCACAGTAGTGATCCTGACCGACTACGTGATGCTCCAGGCATTGTATGAGAACGCGATGCCCATGCCTGATAAGTATAATGCCCCACAGAACATCTTTTTGATCCCGGGTTTAAACGATTACATCCCGCTTGTCTGGGGCGCGATCGGGCTTATGGTCACGCTGGTTGTGCACGAACTTGCACACGCTGTTCTCTGCAGGACCGAGGGCGTCGGCGTCAAATCGATGGGCGCGCTGCTGCTCGGGATCGTCCCGATCGGGGGGTTTGCAGAGCCGGATGAAGAGGAGTTGTTTGGGAAGAAGAAGGAGCTAGACCCGGCAGTTGTCCGGGACGCAGGCGCCGACGCCAAAATCGGGGTTGGCTATGATTACGCTGTCAGGCACCCCATCGAAGCAGAGGCAGGGGTTGGGAATGGACGCGGGAACCGGGGTGCGGTGGGGCAAGAAGCGGATAACAAGGCAGAGAATGGCGTATCCAGAAGAGCGCGGATGAGGATACTTGCAGCAGGCGTCATGGCAAACTTTGTCGTCGCATTGATCGCATTCTCGCTCTTATTCGGTCCCGTCCTCGGAGGGATAGCTCCGGTCAGCGATGTTGTGATCGTATCGGTCGACGAAAACTCAGTTGCAGCGCAATCCGGCATAAAAGAGAGTATGGTGATCACACAGGTGGACAATGTAACAATCAAGACCGCACACGACTTCTATATTGCCATGGCTGCCAGGGATGATATGCCAATGACGATGCATACGAAGGGGCGGGACAAGCGCGAGATCTTTACGCTTGCAGGGGAGGATACAACCCTGCAAAGCGGTGTCACGATCGAGCAGGTCATGCCAGATTCTGCTGCAGCGCAGGCAAATCTCACGCAAGGTGTGACCATCACGCGGATCAACGATACCAGAATCGACAATACCACCGATTTCATTGCGTTTCTGAATACAACCGTGCCGGGTCAGACTGTCGAGTTCTTCTTTGCAGGGAATAACTCAACCATGGTTGAACTCGGCGCTTCACCGGACCGCAGTTGCGGATACGTGGGCGTGATCTCCACCACAAGGATCGAATTCGCCGGCATGACCATCGGGGAATATCCGGCATCTGCGAGACTGCATCTCTTGAAAAATGTCCCTGGTTTCTTGGACCGGATCGAGGGCTGGCTCCTCATCTTTGCGATGCCGCTGATAGAACTCGATGGTGGCGGATTTGGCGGATTTGACAACTCCATGCAGTTCTATGAGCCTGTCGGATGGGCTGCGGGTTACGGCGTCCTCGTCTTCTGGATCGCGAGTGCGCTGCTCTGGATCGGATGGATCAACTTCTATGCAGGACTGTTCAACTGCCTGCCAGCGTTGCCGATGGATGGGGGGCATGTATTCAAGGATGCCATCCACTCGCTATTCGGGCGGGTGATAAGCGACCACAAGGCAGAGCAGTTGTCAAAAAGCATCGCAGTAGCATTTGCGGTACTGATCCTTGTTTCGTTTGTGTTCATGATCTTTGGACCGTATATTGTGCATGGGTTTTAGCGGGGATGATAGGCACACTCGCTCGCGCCGGCACATTAGGGGGGGGGGGCTGTCGCAAAATAACTCGGGTCAGATTGAACATCCTTGAACACGACTGCAATATCGAATAGCATTCATGCAATTCGTTTCATTCGTGTTTTATTTGTAGATTTTTTCGTAGAAATGGACTAAATCACGAATGGCACGAATAAACGAATGTCACAAATCCGAAGAGGGATTGTGACACTGATTCCACAACATGAAGAGCGATCCCCACAATCCGGTGTGTTTCGCTACGACTCCACGAGACCGCCACTCCCGACCAGATCACATCTTTGACTTGAATTCCTCGACCAGTTCCTGCTTGATCTCATCGTTCCGATCGCCGCCGCAGACCACTCCGCGGATTCCGAGGATATCAGGATTGATCCGCCTTAATACGTCCAGATCCTCGAACTTGATCGTTCCGGCAAGCGCCGTAGTCAGACCGAGATCGCGTGCATCATCCACAAACCGGGTCAACTCTTCCTCGCTCATGAACTCGAAGAGTGACCTGCCGTCCTTGATGCCGGTATCGATCATCACCACATCGGCACCGACCTTCGCGCCAACCTCGGGGAGCAACAGTGGTGAAATGGAATTTATACGCCTATAATCTGCATACGCGGCTGCTACCGCAAATTTGTTCGAATCGTATCCTTTTATCGACCGCACAACATTTGACAGCAGTTCTTCTGCCTGGTCTGTGGTCTGGATGTCGTACAATCCAATCTTGATATAATCAGCGCCGGACGTGGCAGCACCGAGTGCAGCAAGCGATGCCGTACCCGGCTTGAAATTGAAATCGCCGATCGTTGCGCTGACCGGCTTTTTGGATTCGATCGCCTCAATAACTGCGCGGATCATCCATGGAAAATTCGCACCAAGTGATCCTTCTTTCGGATTCTTCACATCGACAATATCGGCACCGCCGTCAAGCGCAGCCTTTGCCTCAGTCGTGTTGATCGGGCTAACCAGTAGTTTCATAATATGCCTCCAATGATTGCACTGTTTGCCAGTGTAATAATGCAATCATCGTACTATCTGTATTTAACAGTGTCGCTACCCCATGCTCACCCTATGCTCACTCTACCTTATATATTCCGATCCCATCATCAGGACGCTTCTGCTCTGGCTCCGGATCCCTGATATACACAGGTCTTATATATTCCGTCCCCATAAGATGCCGGATCACCTCGTCGTAACTGGCTGCCTGCATCTGGATGCGCAGATGGTCGAGCTGGCGCAGGGTCTCGTTGCTTACTTCTATTATGGGCATCGTGATCATATATTCCGGGAATCGGCTATAAAGCTGGCGGTGAATGACCGTCCCACCTGCCGGCATACGCCCACCGGTCATATCCGGTAATCGCCCGTCCTGCCGGTGATCCACTATCAGGGAGATTCTCAAACATCTCCCCTGAAACCCCGCAACCCTTGAGTACCTCGTAAGCGAATCCAAGTTCTTCGCCACTATGAAATGTAAAGATTAACATCCCGCCCGTCCGCACGACCTTGACAGACTCGCGCAGGATCGATGCCCACACATCCTCGTTGAATGGCTGGATCGGACCTACCATGAACCCTACCACGCAGTCGAACTCCCGACCGAAGAACGATGACAGTTCTGTGGCATCAAGAACGATCGACCGCTCTTCGCGGAGTTGTCCGCTCTTAAGCCCGTCGCAGATGTCGCATTTGTCATAGTCGATACAGATCGGGTCGCATCCGAGGTCGCGTAGCGCAGCAGTGGCGCTACCATCCCCGCAGCAGATCTCGAGCACATCTGCGCCGGACAGATCAAGATCGATCCTTCCCCCGATCTTGCGGAAGAGGTGCGATAGTCGTTCGTTTCGCGCCTCTGGTTCACAGTCCGTTCCATCATCCAGTGATTCATCCTCCAATCTATTATGGATCATTTTACGCACCTCTACAAAGACGCCGAGATCGAGGTACGGCATATCTTCGCGTGCGCACGATTCGCATAGCCACTGGTTCACAAGGAAGATGGAATAATACTCGATCACTGCACCGCGTAGGTCGGACGCATCTGTTTCGAGATCTTCGCTGCCGCTTCCGAAGAGATTAGACACTCTTTCTGAAAACCGCTCATCCTTCGAGATCACGTTTGTGAGCACGAGCCAGTGATCGATGCCTTGCGAATGCACGTAAACTGCGATAGCGATCGGAATGCCGTGCTCGGTCAGTCGTAACGCACTGCCCTGCTGGCAGTGGCGTCGATGCGTCCTGCAGGGGTGCATTAACACCCCACCCCTGCCGGCGGATCGCTCCTGACGATCCATCAGGGACTCGCCATAACCGTCATTCTCAAGTTGTTCGAGATAGTTTCCTGTGAGTGGAACATCTCTCTGATCGCTGAAACTATTCTCGGCGAGGAATACCGGTTCCGATGGGTCTATGTGAAAGAGGTTGTGGAGGCGCATCTCCGGGTCCCGGTATGCCTCAGTAGACCTCTTCGCGCGGATAGATGACCATTCCCTCTGATGTGATGTCGTAGGGATAGATGCCTTTCTTATGATCTGATCCGCGCATCTTGAATATCTCCATGCTGCGGACACGCGTGTTAACTTCCCGCTTGTTATACAGCAGGATCGTGCCATCGGTCACGAAGTTCTCGACACCGAACCTGCTGTACAGGTCGTCATCAACGATCTCGCAGGTCATAAGCGAGGTCAGACCGAGAATCTCGAGGGTCGTGCTCAGTTTGAGCAGTTCTATCCTGATCTTTGCAGGATCCTGAAGATTGAATCCGATGGACGTGCTCGAATCGATCACCGCGCGTTTCGCACCGATTTCATCCTGTATCGTGATGACCTGGTCGAGGAGCGCACGCATATCAAATGGTCGCACATCCACATACCGTTCCTGCGAAGGAATCCCAATCTTTGTGGAACACGCATCGATGATCACAAGTTTACCCTCCTCCTCGAGCGACTGTATATCCCATCCGAATCTCGACAGATTCTCCCGCAGGTAACTGGGGCGTTCTTCGGTTGCAATAAAGATACCGGGTTCGTCGTACTGCGTGGCTCCGCTGTACAGGAACTGGAACGCAAAGTTTGTTTTTCCGGTACCGGATGTTCCGGAGAGCAGGTATGTCCGGTTCCTCACCAGCCCGCCTTCGCACAGTTCATCAAATCCCGGTACTCCAGTGGGTACTCTATCAGTCATCGTAAGTTCCTCCAGATAACACAAACCGTGCAAGGAGCGCATCAAGTTGTATTCGCTCGTTCGCACCTTCTGTGATTCTGAAATCAATTTCTCCAATTTTATCTATCAAATCAACCTTTTTTCGATCAGGAATCTCTCCGACATCGAATATCGCCCGGTATATCTGCCCGACAACGTCCTCCCCTGATAGTCCCTGTCTGGTCAATAAATCGTCCAATTTTTTGCGGGATTCTGCAAAATCCCCATTGTATGCAGCAAGGATGAGTTTTTTAATCTCCTCCGGGCGCGCGGTCGCTGTTATCTGGTAGATGGCATCGCGATCGATCGCTGTGCCGAGCATTGCGGCAGCCTGCAGTGCATTGATCGCCTTGCGCATGTCACCGCGTGCCACGTACTTGACCGCATCGATCCCGTCGTCTGTGATATCGAGGTGCTCGCAGTCAGCGATGTACCGGGCCCTCGTAACGACCGCCTCGTCCGTGATCGGACCGAACCGGTAGACCGCACATCTCGATTGAATCGGCTCTATAATTCTCGATGAATAATTGCATGACAGGATGAACCGACATGTTCTGGTGTACCGCTCCATCGTTCTGCGAAGCGCAGACTGGGCATCGCCTGTCAGGGCATCCGCCTCGTCTAAAAAGATAATCTTGAATTCGGCGTCCCCGACAGGCGATGTTCGTGCAAAGTTTTTAATCTTGTGGCGCACCACATCGATGCCGCGCTCGTCGCTTGCATTCAGTTCAGTGAAATTGGAGTGCCATGTGTCGCCGAAGAGTTCTCGTGCTATGGATACCGCGGACGCGGTCTTGCCGACTCCGGGCGGACCTGTGAACATAAGGTGCGGCAGGTTCCTTGTGTGCACGTACGAAATCAACCGCCCGATTGCGTTATCCTGTCCTACTACATCCGCCAGTCTCTTTGGTCGGTACTTCTCGATCCATATCTCCTGTTTGATAGAAAACCCTCCGCATCGTGAATATGTGAATATATTGTCTGTTATATTCTTAAGGGTTCGTCTGCCAGTGGCGGTCAAGTCTCTGGGGGCGGGTCGGAAACACTGGCAAATTTTTAATACACCATAAACCACAGACCGCGCGGGACCATGAAAAAGAAACTGTACGTACCGCATCCGGGACACTTCGATGGACTCAAGGAACTGGTATCCGAAGCAGGAAAGGACATCTACTCAATATTCATGGCAGGCTCGCCCGATTACGTGGGCACCGGCAGGAGCAATCTCAGTTCGCCCCAGATCGAGGACATCAGGGAGCAAACCCTGTATGCGCACAAGAATGGTGTGAAGGTGGAACTCGTGCTGAACAGTTCGTGTCTTGGCGGGCGCCAACTGACGCCAGAGGGCTTTAACCTCATCCACTGGTATCTCGGACAGCTCGATAGTTGCGGAGTCGATACCATCGTTGTTGCGGATCCGTATCTTGTAGAGATCATCGCGAGGGATTTCGAGATGCTTCCGGTCGTATCGGTCTTGTCGTTTGTGGATTCGCCAGAGAAAGCCGAGTTCTACGAGGATCTTGGCGCGCACTCGATCGTGGTCGATCCTGATGTGCACAGGCACTTTGACGTCCTCCATGCGATTCGGGATGCTGTGGACTGTGAATTAAAACTGCTTGTGAATGAGGGCTGCCTGTACCAGTGCCCGTTTCGGTATGCGCACTTCAACTTCTTCTCCCACGCATTCGGTCCGCAACCACGTCCGAACGTGCTCGACGATTATTATTATGACAGATGCATAATGCTCCGGATCAAGGATCCGAAACTGATCACAGTCTCGCCATGGATCAGACCTGAGGACTTAAAGGAGTATGCGGATATCACCGACGTCTTCAAGATCGGCGGCAGAACCCATTGCATCAACTGGATCTTAAATTGCGTCGACGCGTATACGGATGAGTCGTACGATGGCAACCTGATGGATCTGCTCGACTGCCCAAAGGCACTCAAAGACCTGTACTACATCTCAAACCGGGACTTTGATGGCGCAATCGACCACTGGAAGAACTGCCCGACCATCTGCGCCAACTGCGGGTTTTGCAGGGAACTGACAGACCGGGCTGTCAAGGTGTACGCGGGCGGCGGCACAGAGAATGAAGAGATGGTTCTATGGAGCGAGATGGCGGGTAAAAATGAGGTGAGCGCATGATCACGGAAGAAATCCTGCAGATAAGAAGCGATATCGAAAATAACCTGAGAAAGATGCTTGCAAGGGCGGTCATGGTCACAGAACTGGACGTCTTCGCGCTGCCGTGTGGGTGCAGTGGCATCACAGCGAATGTTCGTGGACTCGAACTGGATGATATCGAGGTCTTCGAGGAGCAGATGCTATCGCTCTTTAAAGAGGTCGCATCGCGTCTTGAGATTCCGTCAAGTTTCATATTTGCAAGACTCATTCCAGGCAGTTCAGTCGTTGCTGCGATCAACTGGCGCGTGCTCTGCGATCGGTGCTATCCCGAGTTTGCCACAGCAAGCGGCAAGATGCCGAGACCTGATATCTACATCATGCATTTCGAGCGGAGAGAGCAGAAAGGGAAAGGGAAGAAGAGGTAGGATCTCAGGCACGGGTATGTGCCCTGATCTCCTCCGCGCACTCGAATCCCGCCAGAACAGAGCCGTTCATGCTTCGTTCTGGATAATTGGCCCGGGAGAACATGCCGGCAAGATATAGCCCATCGATATCGGTGGAATACGGCGGGATCTTCTCGATATAATCTGTCATGTACACCGGAGCCGTGTCGATATCCCGCGCAAGCCGCCACCACGAGACGTCATCGCGGTGGAAATCCGGAAACAACTCCCGAAGTCCGCCCAGATACGAATCGATCAGTTCCTGCTCCGAAGACCGCCATCTCGGATCGCCATCGTCCTGGAAGTACGCGGTCACGTATACCAGATGCTCTCCGTAATCCGAGACCGGAAGGAAGTTTGTATGCTCGATGACCGCACCGAAAGGCACGCTTGATTTTATGTTTAGCCAGTACATATCCTTCATCAGTGACCTGTTCATGCCAAAGAGCGCGCACGCAGTCCCCTGATACGGGATATCAGGCGCATGTGGAGTCATCTTTAAAAGCGCACGAGGAGATACCGTCGAGATCACGGAATCGCAGTCCATGCGTCCGCCGGCATCGACACCGGAGACGCTTCCATCAACGATTCCGATCTCTGACACCTCACAGTTCGTCCGAATCTCCCCGCCCATCGCAACGATCGATTCTGCCAGACGTGCGACAAGGCGATGAAAACCTCCGCGCAGGTATCCGAGTTTCTCGCCACTTGTGGAACGATTCGATCTGATCCTGATACGCCCGAAGAGCCATGCAGCAGATACCCGGTCGTGGCTGCTACCGAACTTGCTTCGCAAGAGCGGCTCAAAGAACCGCTCGTAGACTGATCTTCCGGCGTTCTTAAGGATCCACTCCTTTGCGGTGACGCGATCGAGTTTGTAGATCTCCTCGTCCTTTGCCCGCCTGGTCACAAGGACGGTGCGTGCGAGCCGTATCAGGTCCGGAACCGAGAGCGGCGACTTGAGCAGTTCGATCGGCGTGTTCATCGGATATATCTTCCCGTCGATATAATAGCCAGTAGTTCCTTTGAGCCACTGCAGGTCAGCACCGAGGCCCAGACTCCCGATGAGACTTATCAGTTCAGAATCGCTCTCGAAGATGTGGTGGTAATACTTCTCGATGTGATAGTTGCCGATATGGTAACTCGCAGCCATCCCGCCGACTTCAGAACCTTTTTCGAGGATGACCACATCGGATGTGTCCTCTTTTAGCATCCTGTACGCGGATGCAAGCCCTGAGAGCCCGCCACCGATGACGATCGTTTTCATCTCTTCTTCAATTCTTTTTCAATTCGTCCAGTTCAACCTGCAGCAACTCTTCGTATCTTCTGTCGATATCCCTATTCTTCTCGCTCGCCACTACTTTCCCACTCTTCTTTCTCCTCTTGTTCTCTTTATCCCCTTTATTCTCTTCTTTCTTCGTTTCTTCTGCCTTTGACCCTTCTTTCCCAGTTCTAACCGAGTACATGAGAAGGACTATTCCAAGAGACATCAGGATGATCCCGCCCCAGACCGCGGTGATCCACGGTGCTGTGCGCATGTAGAGATTGGCATAGTCGCCTTCGACCATCTTCGTGGTGATGAACACCTCTTCTGTGAACGATCGGTGGACATAGTTCGTGGCATACGACTGCCCCCACTTGAAATCCGTGATGAATTTGACCTCATCGCGATCGATCAGCGTGCCCCCGTGATAGAGTTCGAAATCGATCAGGGTCACATAGGATGAGCCCGGGTACTCATCGTAAGGCGCGCCCTCGTATCGATCTGAGATTCCGGTGATCTTTACGGCGTATGGCTGCCCATCAAAGACGCCGAGTTCTCCGTCGTGTATGACTGTGGATCCATCGATCCTCGTGTTTGTGCTCACGACGATGCCGATCAGGATCAGAACGATTCCGATATGGATGATGTGCGGGCTTACGCTGCGGAGTGTCAGTTTGGGCAGCCGGATGATCCGGTATACGACCGCAAGCGCGGCAAAGAGAAGTACCGGCGCCGACACATCGATCGCGGCGTTATGAAATGGCGATAGGTACACAAAGAGAACGGTCGTTACAAGCACAATCGCCAGTATTATAAGAATCTTTGTCGGCGAGACATCTGGCAGAAGCAGGCATACACCGAGAAGCAGTGCCAGGAGAAGGGTTGGAAGCATTGTCCGGTTATTAAACCATCCGGCATCGAGGGTAGCGTCTGTGAATAGCGGTATGAGCATCCCGATGATCAGGATCATAAACAGCACGCTGAACATGATTATTGCCGCAAGCATAGTGTTGTGGGAATTTATAAATTCGAGGGGCTTTTTGGATTTCATGGTACTCTGTTTCATTGTATCACTCTGTTAGGAGCAGCCCCAAAAACTTTGTGTACCGCACCAGATCCTCGAGGCGCACATTCTCATCCTCAGCATGTGCCCGGCTCTCAAGCACTCGCCCGACGCCGTGGCAGCAGACCGGCTGCCCTGTGATCCCGATTGCATAAGCAACGTCGAGACTGCCCTGCGCTCCGGCGATGTCGATCTTGCGGTCGGATACCTCGTTTGCAACATCCAGAACCTGCCCGATCCATGGGTGGCTCGCATCGGTACACATCGGCGGATAACCAATCTCATAAGTGAAATCGTACCTCGTATCTGCATCTGCGGCACTTGCAAGCGCTCTTTCGATCTCATCGATTGCGGTATCGAATGTCTCTTCAGGCATCACCCTGCGGTCGCCGCGGATGGTGCAAATCCCCGGAACCACGTTCTCCTTTACGCCGCACTCGATCATCGTGATATTCAGAACCGGTTTCACATTTAAAAAACCGGTCTTCTCAGCGATTACGAGACTGCTCGGCATCTCTGACCACCTCTCCTCGACCTTGCTCTTCAGTGCAAGCATCCCGTTCATCAGTGTAACCGATTTTTCGAGTGCGTTTACACCTAAAAAACTGCTGCCGCTGTGATACGTCCTTCCGAAAACATCGACCCGCCATGTAAGTATCCCGTTTGTGCCGATGATGACACTATCGCCCTCGCCGTCCATGCACAGGAAATAATCCCCGGACAGGAGACCGATGTCAGCGAAATAACAAAGTCCCGAATACGGACCGATCTCCTCGTCCGTCGTCAGTGCAATATTGAGGTTATATGCGGGCGTGATACCAAGTTCCCGGATCAGGGAGAGCGCGGTTAAGAGTGCCGCAATCGCTGCTTTCGAATCCGCGGATCCCCGTGCATAGAATTTGCCATCCGCAATCGTACCCTCGTACGGCGGGAATGTCCATCCATCGCCTACAGGAACCACATCGAGGTGCGTGTAGATCACAAGCGTCCGGTCAGCGCCGACATCGAGATACGCGTGCAGATTCGCCCGTTTCCCGTGCAGTTCCGGGTTTTTCATCTTCTGTTTGAATATCTCTTCAGGGATGCATACCTTCTCAACCTCAAATCCAAGATCGACGAATTTTGGCATCAGGTAATCGACGATCTCCTCGTAATTGTCACCGGGAGGGACCGCTGTCTGCATCCCGACGAGATCGGTGAGAATGCGCAGGGTGTCGCTAGTCTTTGAGTCGATCCGGTCGGGGAGTCTACTATCCATGTGTGAAGAGTATGCTTGGTGGCTTTTTAATGATTTCTGATGGTTGACAATTCGGGCTGGTGCTCTGGACGCGTCTGTTTCTGGTATGTGCTCAATATCGTGTGGGGTATCAAAAAGTATTACTACCTATGATGAACGACTGCATCTCAGTCACCTGTATCCGGGTCCACCCTACGTTTTTATCAGGAAATCTGTTACTTTCCTTGCGTGCTTCGCCAGATCTTCTACGACATCTGATACCGTGTCACGATGGATCTTAATTATGCGTTCGACGGATATTATTCTGTTTTTCTCAGATGCGGAAAGCACCAGCGAAGCTACCGGTTAGTCGCCCATACTTCACATACTTCAGACTCAATTAACGAGTATGATACTCAGGCAAACAATACTTGCAGCCGTCATAGCCGCGACGGAGTGCGGTTTCCAAATCATTGTAAGGTACCTTATGCCATTTCGCCATTTTCGATACCCAACGGCAATTCGCCAAATGAAGTTCCCGACTTTCAGGGTTACGATTTGCAATATATGCCGGAGTTCCCACAGTTCTAGCCACAAGAGTCACCCGCCCTGTAAGGTTCCCGTTTACCCTTTGCTCTACAAAGACGGGATACACCTCTCCATCCACTGCATCTTCCGGCAGAGTGACGTCCAACCGGGCTAATGTGTTGTCACCGGGCTTTAAACTCATCCCAATGATGTCCGCTGTGTTATCTGATGTAACTTCTACCCGGCAGACGCGGCCTCCTGTCGACTCCCACACCTTCTGAAGGTTTACCATTGTGGAATCTTCTAAAAACCTGGTTCGGATCTTCAGTTTGACAATACCACCAGCGGGAAGCGCACTTCTATCGATACGAAGATCAGATGTTGACGATTGCCCTTCTACTCCCGATATATAGAATTCCATGCCGGTCGCCGTATTTGGAAGTATGTCTATCACGTTTACATTCTTCCACGCAAGGTTGTCTTCCCATCTCACCGCATTAACATCTTCCTGGAGAAGTGGGTCTTCTATATGACTCACTGTTGCAAAGAGGCAAAAATGACTTGGTTCTATGGTATAAGTCTCCGGATCCGGTGGAGTCCACTCAAAAGCAGCCGTAATCGCTTCTCCATCACCTGCCACAGTGTGAGCCGGTACAGAGACCTGCCGTACGTTCCCATCAACGCCGTCCACTTTGATGCCGTCTGTCTTCCAGTGTGGGCGACTTAGATTTGTTCCACCCTTTGCCCAGTGCAGTGTGACCTCGGAATCGGTGGCACTCTTCGATCCACGATTGTGTACTCTTACAAAGACATAGTTCGTTTGCCCATGTTCAGGATTAGCTGCTGGAGGGGATGCAGGATCATTATCCTGACTGACCCAGATATCCGGGGACTGATACAGGCACCCTCTCGATGGCGGGACGCCATGATCGTCAGGGTTGTCCTTGATGTAGACATCAACAAAGTCCAATCCTCCACCGACTACTACGGCAAAGTCCTGCCTCTCGCCGGTCGTAGCTTGAGTAGTTACGTTGGTTCCGGTCACTCGCACGGTATAAGTTCCGGCTTGCGGAGCATCGATGACCACCTGCTGTACGTTGTTGTCGGCAGGCGCGCCCTGCACTGTTGTCCCGTTGGGACGTACGACTGAGAGGCGTAGGGTGTTGACAAGCCCTCCACCAGCCGCAGGATCACCGGGAGCGTCAGTCCAGACCATTGTTGCTCTGAACGGGACTGTGTTGTCCACCACCTGGAACGCAAAGTCCTTGTGCTCTCCGGTTCCCAGCGTGTCGGTAGAATCATCTTTGAATTCCAATTTCACAGGGAAGTCAGGGAACAATGAATCATCCAGATTCACCCTGCCCCAGCCCTGGCTGTTATCCGGAACCGCTCCTACCTCGGAAGGCGCATATTGTCCAGCCATAGGGGTTGCCCCATGGATGAGCATGGCTTTTAGCAATGCGGCTGAGGGGGTGTGCAGGTAAACCTTCACCAGATACTGTCGGATCAGTGCCACTGTACCAGCAGTAAGTGGTGTTGCCATGCTTGTGCCACCCATATACATGTAATGTAGGTGATTCGGATTGCCCATAGGCAACAACCCCCATCCGGTTCCGGTGGCTACACTTGACCGCACCGAGAGGATGTTCGTTCCTGGCGCAACCACATCTGGTTTTATCCTTCCATCATCGGTGGGGCCTCTACTGCTGAAAGCTGCCATCCCTTCGGGATCATTTGAGACGTGGTCACTATTGATAGGGTCTGCTGGATACTTGATCGCCCAGCTCCCGGTTCCCCAAGGAACGTCGTAGCCTGGCGGAGGGGTTGAGCCGGATGGTCGATTGTTCTCTGACGCACCTACTGTGATGCAGTTCTTTGCACACGATTGGACGAGTAACGAATCCAGATCCACAACGCCGTCGGCATTCGCATCCCGACCCTCGTTTCCATCAGCAAACAAGATGGTCATGTCCTTGTGGTTCCATATAAACTCATCGATATCCTGGGATTCTGCTGTGTATTGCCCATGTATGGGGTTGCCATCTGAGTCACTTGCGCCACCCCAACTGTTGGTATGAATTCTTGCCCCATCGTTATATGCTTGCTGGAAGAGCTCGTTCAGGTCATCAGGGATCCCGAATAGATAATACCCGTCGACATAACCGTAATCTTCAACCCATGCCTTCCAATCTGCCCACTGGTCCAAAGCCTGGAAAACCAACCGAGCGTTGAATGCCATACCCCGAATAGCGCCGCCTGATCTGGTACCATTTCCCAATACTGACCCGGCTACATGAGTGCCATGACCGCTATCAACGTCGGCGGCTCCATCATCCCAGCTAGCATTGTCGAGGTACTCATGAAGTCCGGCAGGAATTGGCCAACTGTGTATGTCAACTATCCGACCTTCGAAATCGTCATGCATGGTAGCATCATCCACTCCGGTATCCAATCCAGAATCAGCCACCGCCACGATCTGCCCCCTACCATCCAAGCCGTGGTCATCCCAAACCGGCTGCACGCCGATGATTGGCGCGGCTATGTCGTTACACAGCTTTGGTACGGCATGAGGCTCAATCCACTTCACCGCTGCAATTTTCGCTATTTTATCAACCTCTGATAGATCAAGCGAAGCTCTTATCCTGTCCTTTCCAGTCGCGATAATCGCTCCTCCGAGGTTCTCAATCTCCTTAGACACGTTCTGTAGCTCAGAAGGATTGTGCAGGATAACATTGAGGTTGCCTTCCGGAGACGGCTTGAACATCTCGGTGCTTATTGTGAGGGTCCTAAGTTCGATAGGGGAAGCTTTTTTCTTTCTACCCATCAGCAAAGGGCTTACCTTGTAAGATGGTTGGTATAAGCCAACCCAATTCACAAAAGGCAGCTTCTCTACTTTCTCTTTTGTCTGTGAGCTCATTTCCACTACAAACGCATCATCTGGAATGTAATTATGCACCTTTCCGCCCAAAGCCCGGATCTTTTCACCCCATTCTGCTTTTAGTGGCCCAACAGACTGCACTATCCAATAGTTCTTGCTTTCTCTACTGATCTCAGCAGCACTCAAACTCAGAATCGGTGGAGGGGAGGGAGCTTCTTCCGAGGTGTCAAACTCGACAGTCCGCAGCTTTATCATCCGGGGTCCTTCTTGTACCTCTACCGTATGCCCTTGACTCTCCAATGAGTTGATTTGATCGTCATCAATCTCTACCTGCATATAATCCGGGTATGTAGCAAGAACGTTTGAAACGCTCTTTTCGATCCTGTGCCTCTTTTCAGTATCCGCCTCATCCACATAAATCAAAGCTCTTTTCATTTCTATTCACCCTCTATATCATTCTGTTCTTTCTGTACATGATTCTGCGTCCGATATATGCCACAACGTCCCACCCAGGACCCACCGAGCCATGATACATCTTGATTCAGACCTCGTTGTTATCTAATGGGGACCTCGATGGTGTCGTACCCGACAGGTTTTACGAGCCTGAATGTACTACCATCTGCAAGGGCATGAGGCTTTATAAAGTAATAAGAAACTATGTTCAGCAACGTTGTTCAGTATTTCACGCTCAACCCATTATAACAGAACGATAGACTGGAAGGCTAAATCAGACAGATGCGAAAACCATGCCTGCGCACGCAGAAAGCCACCAAACCCCCCACTTAAGTACAGAGCCCGTATATAGCGATTTCACCCCGTCATCATACCATACGCTTCGGTAAGTTCACAAGCAAGTCAACAACGATACCGTCTGCATACTACATAGATCGCATCATGTAATTACAACTATTGCTGCCATGATACTTACACCCAACCGATCAGTCCCACACCCCCTACCGCAATCAGCAGCACCAATAAAAACCACCCCATCCCCCCAAAGCAGAATCGCACTGCCAGCCATCGTCAGCAGCACATTGGCAAACACGTACGCGCCTGTGTAACCCGAGCGTTGGCATCTGGTTTCTGGCTTCCCCTTAACGACACCTATGTGCAACATCGCTTGCAATCGAGCCTGTGACCTGCCGCCCGTGAGCAGCACCGGGCATGTCTTCAGGACGTGCCTGCCGAAGAGGCAGCCGATCAGCAGCCGGTAGTGATGTTTGTTATCACCTCTTCAGCAGTGAACCCCGCTGGCGGCGCAACAGTCCCGCTTCGCACCGCCTCCCGGACGGCAGCACGGGTAGGAGAACTGGCAAGACCGCTGATAAAAGACCATCGGACAGCTTCATGCAGGTGGTGCCGCAAACCTCTCGGATAATCCCAAATGCGAGAAGTGGCCATTGCATCACCCCTCCACCGCCTTCCTGACCTTCTTCGCATCCTGCCCGACCGCCTCATTCCCAAACACCCGCGCAATCAGCTCGATCGCCTCAAGATTGCGTGCAACATGATCCAGATACTCAAGAACGTCCCCGCCATAAGCATAAATCCCATAATCACCGATCGCACGCACGATTCCCCCGGGATCCACCCCCTCGCACCGCAGTTCGACCAACCGCTTCGAGAAAGCAAGTTCAGCGCATCCGCAGTGCGGCGCATCCTTGTGCTTGCAGACCATGAAGTCGGTGATGAATGCGAGAATCTGTTCGCGGATGTCCCCATCGAGAGCAGAAACCCCGTCTCCTGAAAAGACGATGTCGTACGCCGCGCCCTGAAAGACCCTTGAGGGTATGTGCATCTTTAAGGCGGCAGAGATCCTTGCAGCATTCTTGAAATAGACCGAATCGAACGTCTCGAGCGATACCGCAGTATCGAGGGGGGGTTTGTCCTTTTCGATCGCATCCCGGATCAGGAACGCCTGCTCTACGCTCAAGAAGTGTGTTGCAACGATCCTGCCAAACTCTGTTGGCGTGGCAGAACGCGTCAGGAGCCCGTATTTAACCAATCTTCCGAAGAGGTATTCGAAATCGCCTCCCCCGATCAGGAGATCGCTTAAATGGTGCAGTTCCTCCTTGTTCCGTGCGAGTGCGGATGATGCGAGCAGTTCCTCCATCTGCGCGGGCTCCTCGTACATGACATCGACCGGTTCGATCTCGTGCTTGAGGAGCTTGAATGCGATCTCATCCTCAGTCTCTGAGCCGCCGTGATATTTCCGGTCAGGCTCAGCGAGCAGCACGACCTTCCCGAGATCGTGGTAATCAGGTCTTCCAGCCCGCCCGAGCATCTGGTGAAACGCGTGCCCGGTCAGCCAGTCAATGCCCATGGCAAGCGACTCGAATATTACCTGCGATGCCGGGAAATCGACGCCTGCAGCGAGTGCCGCGGTCGTCACGACGACCTCGAGTCTGCCGTCTGCGAATGCCCGCGTTATGCGTCTCCGCTCCTTCTGCGACAGACCCGCGTGGTATGCGGCTGCATTTATCTGGAGGGATTTTGCAAGTCCGTGGCACCGCTGCCGCGAGTTTGTGAAGACGATCGTCTGCCCGCGATATCCTTTCGATGACTTCGTGCCCCATTCGTGCCGTGCCAGCCGGTCGATGATCCGAACCTTGTCCCGTTCCCCTGCGAATATGAGGTGCAGCTCGAGCGGCACAGGTCTCTCCCCGTACCTGACCAGTCTTCCGCCGGGTTTCCCTGGACCTTTTCGGGAAAGTTTTTTCAGGAGCGATTTCGGATCGCCGACGGTCGCTGACAGGAACAGGAACTGGGCATCCGGGGCGATGTATTTTAATCGCGCTATCAAGCCGTCCAGCCGGTGCCCGCGCTCCGCGTCTGCAAGCGTGTGCACCTCATCAATAACGACCGTGCCGATCTTTCCGAGCCTACTAGCCTTGCCGGACCTGAGCAGGTAGTCGACGCCCTCATAAGTGCCAACCCAGATCGTGGTAGAAGCCGTTGACGACTTCTTCTTCCTCTTTTCATGCATTATCCGGCTCACCCCGACCTGCAGCACCGTTGTGATCCCAAGCTGGCTGTAACGCTCTCTAAAGTCGTCTTCCTTCTGGTTTGCAAGCGCAACCAGCGGAACTACGAAGAGGAAGTTTCCCCGCCCTTCCATGAGGTTCTTTATCCCTGCAAGTTCGCCGATCAGCGTCTTTCCTGTTGCGGTCTCTGAGATGACCAACTGGCTCGTACCTTTCAGGAGACCGTTCTCGACGGATAGTGCCTGGACCGGGAGCAGTTCCTTGATTTTTCCGGAGAGCAGTTTTTCAAACCGACTGGGAAGTGGTAGATCGCTTATCTTTACAGGCGGTACGTCCGTAGGTTTTGTTGCCGCAATCGTGCTGTACAGCGTGAGGTCGTGGTCGAGACGCTCAGGGTCAAGCATCCCGAAGACGCGGTCGAGGTCTCGCGTTCTAAGAAGCGTCTTCTCGATCCGTTCGAGACCGGCTTCCCCGAGTTTCGTGTGGGCAAGTGCCCTGTGCAGTTCCCCAAGCGCACAATCCGGGCATATCATCTCGTTCCTGGACTTAATCGACCGCTTATCTATCGGAGTGAACTTATTTTCAAGCAAGCAGTGCCGGCAGAGACGAACCGATCTGCATGAGAGTTGATAACCTTTTAGCATCTCCAGAAACTCCCGCGCGGCCTTTAAGTCCCCGGGTGCAAGCAATATCAGGTCTGCACTTCTCAGCATCTCGATTGCTTCGGATGGTTTTTTGAAGCGGTTTTCTGACATGAATTTCTGCGGGCGCATCCCCTTCTCGGTTTTCGCAAGCGTGAGCGTGCCGCAGAAGATCGGGGCCTTCTGGAAGTCTTTGACCTGCATGATGCCGATCTTTGACCGCTCCGGGTTTGCGATAACTGAGATAGTCATATATGACTCCATGGAGATGTATTGCACATAACGCTTTCAGAATAATCAGAATAATCAGAATACGTTCGGAACAGGATCAAACATGGACAACCCAGACCCAGCCGACTTCGGAATCCTCGACGGGATCTCAGAGGTCATCGCAACAACGAGATCGGACTCAGCATTGCCAAACGCTGCACCCATCGGGATCATCAGGAATCGCGACCGGTTATGCGTGCAACTATTTCCAGGATCGCATACACGGCAGAACGCTGCCAGAACCGGACAGATCGTTGCAAACATCATCCACGACCCGGTGATGTATGTGGAGTGCACATTCAAAGATCCGGGTCCGGAAGCGTTCGAATATCCTGATGGTGTGGACTATCCTGTGCTGAAACGTGCAAGTGCGTGGATTTTATTTGAATGCAGCCAGTCGAAGGGGAATATGTTTGAATTAACACCGATACGTGGGATGATCCGTGATAAACCGATGCTCTGCATAAACAGGGGGACAAACGCGGTAATAGAGGCGCTCGTACACGCAACGCGGTACCGTCTGAACGGCGACTCCCGATATCTCGATCTGATCCGGCATTACGACAAGATCGTGCAGAGATGCGGCGGCTATGCCGAGAAAGAGGCGATCGTGAGACTGAAAGAGATCATGGAGATACGATGAAAGCGCGTCTCGAATGCATCCCTTGCCTCCTGAAACAGTCGCTCAATGCTACACGGGTGGTGACCGATGATCAGGCGGTGCAGGAGAAGGTGCTGAAATCGGTGATGGTGGAATTACTGGATGCTCCGCTTGATTCTAGCCCGCCCTTAATTGCGCGCACCATATACTCCATAGTAGATGATATTACCGGGCGCTATGATCCGTATAAAAGTCTTAAAATGGAATACAACCGGATTGCGATGGGGATGTATCCTGATCTGAAAGATATCGTGGATAGATCGGATGACCGCCTGTTTACCGCGGTGAAACTCGCAATCGCTGGAAATATCATCGATTTTGGTGCGGATATCCAGTTCGATGTCGAAGAAACGATAAGGGATGTGCTGACAAAGAAATTTGCGATAAATGACTACCCTTTGTTTGTGGAATCGCTTGAAGATTCGGAGAACATCCTCTACCTTGCAGATAATGCAGGAGAAGTGGGTTTTGACAGAATACTCATCGAAGAGATAATAGCTTACGCAGATGTCGTATATGCTGTGAAGAATAAGCCGATCATCAACGATGCGACCATAGAAGATGCCATCTTCTGCGGAATCGATTCCATTGCCAAGATCGTGACGACATCGGACACGCCGGGGACGATTCTTGAGCGGTGTGATCCGGAATTTGTCGAGATCTACAGATCGGCGGATGTGATCATCAGCAAGGGGCAGGGAAACTACGAAACACTGAGCGAGGAAGCAGGTAACATCTTCTTCATGCTCCTGGCAAAGTGTCCTGTGATCGCAGCCGATCTCGGTGTCGGGATCGGGGATGCTGTGCTTCTATCGGCACCGTGAGCAGATTATCAGGAGATGTGGGCAATCACATCTTCCCAGTCTGCCCCACATATACAAAACTTTTATATTGTTTCATACTCGATAACTCTCCATCATGGAGACCAATTTCATAAAGCTGCACAAGGATTCCAATACTTTTATCATCGAAGGGTCGTCTTTTTTTGACGCGCCTGTGCATCTGAATGGCAATCTGATCGTTGGGGACAACACCGATTTCTGGAGCGACCTTGTCGTTACAGGGTCTCTTGAAATGAGGAAATGTGTTACAGTTAAGGGCTCGGTGCATGCAGCAAGTGTGATCATCGGCGCACATTCAACGATCGACAGGGGTGTTACGACGGAGCAAGACTGCACCGTGCTCGATCACGCCATGATCGGCGGGGATATCGCGGCAGGCAGGGATGTCATGCTCAGACCGAACATCAGAGCCGGAATCGTGAATGCAGCAGGCAACATCGAGGTCACAGGCAGGGCTTACGTCAAAGAACTGCGTGCAGAACAGAAGATCATCGCAAGGAAAGATATTTTGTAACGATGTTGCCACAGCCAGAGGTTTCGCAAACAGTAGCAGATTCTCACATCATCTACACAAAGTGCACCGGTGAGGTCACAAAGAGGATCGATTACGATTATAAGCGGTGCTGCGGCTGCGGCATCTGTGTCGATCTCTGCCCAACAGGTGCACTCGAACTCGGCGATATGTGCGCCATCGGAACGGGGCTGGATGTGCCGCCTGTGCTCATGGATCCAGATAAATGCTCGTTTTGCGGGATGTGTGCCGCATTCTGCCCTACAAAAGCAGTTAAGATGGATATCGATGGTAAAGATGCCGTAAAACGTGAATGCTATCCACACATCGAGCCAAAGGCACATCCAAACGAGTCCTGCCTCCCATGCAGTCTCTGCGAGCAGGTGTGCAGTTCGGATGCGATCACAGTCGAGTACACATTCCCGAAGAAAGAGGAGATCGCACCGCTCAAGGAGGGTGCAACCGGCGAGATTAGCATCGATATGGGGAAGTGCAACTTCTGCGGCATCTGCGCATACTTCTGCGATGCGTTCATCCTGATTCCAAAGGATAAGGGCGAGATAACGCCTGTTGATCCGGTAACGGCTCCGCCGTCGACGACGCTTGTGTTGCCGTTCGAAAACATCTTAATCGATGAGGATGTTTGCGATTACTGTGTGCTCTGCGAGGATATCTGCCCGGAGGATGCGATCAAGGTCACTGGCACGAGGGAAGTGGCTGCTCCTCCGGTATCAGGCACGCTATCGGTCAATGAGAACTGCGTTGCGTGCGGATGGTGCAAAAGCGTCTGCCCCTACGATGCTATCGACGTTTTCAAGCCGTTCGAAGGCGAGATCCGGCTGATCGAGAACCATCTCATAAGATGCGACCCGCTTGGCTGTCATGCGTGCTTCAATGTCTGCCCTGCGAATGCATGGTACATTCCTGATGATGGGAAGATCGATGTATCGGCCGACCTATGCACCTTCTGCGGCGCATGTGAACACGCATGTTGGCTCGATGCGATCGCTGTCGATCGAACCAGCGTCGTGCACACACCTCTATGCGATACCGCGTGGGGCGAAGAGTGGAAGCGCGGGATTGCGAGTATCGCCTCCGGGAAGCGGATGCGCCCGGATCGCTCGCATGTGGTAGTTGCGCCAGCGCCGGAGCGTGAGGCGGCGCCTGTGCCCAGAATGCCTTCCATCGATCCGGTCCTGCTTAAGCGGGCGCGGGAGCGGATCGACCGGATCATGCCGATGCTCTCTGATGTGAAGGCGAGGCGGAAGTGGGAGATAGCTCTTGCAGAGGGCTGCCATGACGTGGCAGGGTTGACGGTCGAATAACATTGCCCTAAAGCTCGACCGAAC
>CBDAFH010000203.1:0-3593 GCA_965195165.1 uncultured ANME-2 cluster archaeon
GCGGTGGATGAAGATCGCCGAGCCGTGGAGTAGGGTTACGTGGCTCTTCATGACGCTCGGCATCGGCATCGGCGGGTTCTGGGCTTACGAGGTTCTCGGATGGGGTGCATGGTACTGGGGCTGGGACCCTGTGGAGACATCCTCGCTCATCCCGTGGGTGGTCCTGACCGCATACCTCCATACGCAGTTTCGGATGAAGCGGAATCATGAATACGGACTGCTTGCGCCCGCGCTTGCGATGCTCTCGTTCATTCTGGTCATATTCGCAACCTTTGTCACAAGGAGCGGCTTGTGGGCGTCACAGCACGGATTTGCAACATCGGTTGAGGCGCAGATCATCGGCGTGTTTCTGGCGGGGCTGTTCCTGATGTCTGTTTATGTGTTGCAGCGCAGATGCCGGATGGAGTCTGGTGTTGCGCAGCCCCGGTCCCTGTAATCAAAAGGTTCTTTGAGGATAATGGATACTACTATACTCACACCTCTGCGGGGGTTGCCAAGCCAGGTCAACGGCGCAGGATTTAAGCTCCTGTTGTGAAGACATTCAAGGGTTCGAATCCCTTCCCCCGCATTCTCATCCCCTGCCGACCGTCACAGCCCGTACCGCGCCCTTATCGTGCGCTCGCGCAGGACCTCATACCCGAGATCCTCGATTACCGCGCTGATGCGGTTTCTCTGGGCCGCGTTCATCGACTTCCGGTCGAAGTATGCGAAATCCGCATTCGATTTTAGAAGTGCATCACGGATCAGTCCGTCATCGAGATTGTCCAGTTGGTACTTAGGGAAGTTGTGCCCGAATGTGATCTCGGTCTCAAAGATCAGCTTTGTCTGCCTGTGCGCATAATGCCCCCCGCCAAAGCCAACAGCTACCGGATAACCGGACGTGCGCACCTCTCCATCCGGATCACGATTTGAATTTGAATCTGAATTCAGATCCAGGTCCAGAATAGCGCTGGCAACGATCCTGCCAGCATCCGAATCGACCCATTCGGCTTCGGTGCTACCGATCTCGATGTAGATCGATGGCACAGAGAGCGCGGTCGGACCGTGGTGGGTTGATTCCATGGACACCTCGTAACCGGCACCAGTATCCGCTGCAAGATCGCGCATCGAATGGAGAACCGGTCGCAGTAACTGTGGCGCGGCAGGCGCAAGTTCGCGGGGATTTCCTCCGAATTTCGCATCGCCGACATTTCCTGTGAAATGGGCAGAGAATAATCGCTTGCTGCTGTCGCTCTTGTGCTTCGACGCAAAGATGATCAGGTCTGTCGGAAGCCCGCGTCTTTCCAGTTTTGAATCGATGTGATCGCAGAAGATATGGAGTTTATCGACCTCGACGATCCTTGCCCGGTCCGACTCATAGATGTCCCCAACGCGTTCCCAGTCCTGCATCGCAAGCAGGTTTTCTTTGATGTTCATGCTCGCCAGATCGGGCGCGGAACATATTATCGTGGTTTTTTTGTTCATGGTTTTGTGCCTGCTCGAAAGTGTTGTGGCGGATCTTATAAACCTCCTCAGGGCGCAGGACCCGTATTTCGCGATTCTCGCTTTTCCCGCGCACTCCACAGCGCCCGTTCACTTTCGCCCCGCTCTTGGAGATACTATATAATATGAAGTGTGGATCATGGTGTATGAGTGAAAAGGAACCCCATAGTGATTTGGCACAAAAGTACATTTGCTGACCGGTTGCGCGGTGTTGTAGTTGAGGTAGTATGATGATAGAGAGATTTGAAGATTACAAATTAGCTGAGAGCGAATAGGTGGGTAAATTATCTAATACTACAATGCAACAAAGAAAGACGTTGAATCATATCGATATTCACACAGCCGGGCACAGCAACACCGAGTTTGAAAAGAATGGAATCAACATGGAGCCAGCATACCGTGCGCTACAAAAATATTTCGGCTACACCACATTTTTGCATCTCCAGGAGGATGTTATCCGGGATATTCTGTTGAAGAAAGACGTTTTCGTCCTGATGCCAACGGGTGGCGGTAAATCTCTATGCTATCAATTACCAGCCCTTCTCTTAGACGGTGTAACGATTGTTGTGTCTCCACTCATCGCCTTAATGAAGGATCAGGTTGACGCTTTGAAGGCGAATGGGATCGCAGCAGCCCATATCAATAGCTCTCTTTGTTTTGATGAGATGCAAAATGTAAAATTGGACCTGGCAGAGAATAAGATCAGCATTCTGTACGTGGCTCCTGAAAGACTGATGATACCTGACTTCTTATCAGATTTGAAGCGTTTGAATGTCAGTTTGATCGCTATTGACGAAGCCCATTGCATATCAGAATGGGGGCATGATTTCAGACCTGGATACCGCCAGTTAAAAGTGCTTAAAGAACATTTCCCAAAAGTTCCCCTGGTTGCGCTGACCGCAACCGCCACATCACGGGTGCAGGAGGATATCACAACACAACTAAAACTGTCAAATCCAAAGACGTACAAGGCAAGCTTCAACCGAAAAAATCTATTTTATCAGGTTAAACCAAAAGATAATGCATACCATCAGTTACTTCAGTATCTAAAGGGTCGCAAGAATGATTCGGGGATAATTTATTGTTACAGCCGCAAATCTGCCAATGATCTTGCAAACAAACTCAAAAAAGAGGGTCATCGTGCTTTGCCTTATCATGCAGGGTTAAAATCTGATTTAAGGACTGAAACGCAGGATAAATTCATTAAAGACGATGTTGAGATAATTGTGGCGACAGTAGCGTTTGGGATGGGGATCGATAAATCCAATGTCCGTTTCGTGATCCATTACGATCTACCGAAGAACCTTGAAACGTATTATCAGGAAACGGGCAGGGCTGGAAGGGACGGAGAAGAAAGTGATTGCATCATCTTCTTCAGTCGTTCCGATATGGGAAAAATATCGTATTTTATCGAGCAAAAAGAGGATGAAACAGAAAAACAGATCGCGTATAAGAAATTACGTTGCATGGTTGCTTTCTGTGAGAGTGGAACCTGCCGCAGGAAAATTTTATTGGAATATTTCGGCGAAATGTATGATGAAACGAATTGCGGCAATTGTGATGCCTGCCTGTATCCAAAAGAGACGACCGATGGAACAATCATCGCTCAAAAGATCGTGTCGTGTGTCTCCCAGATAGGCGAAAGATTTGGCGTAAATTACATAGCTGACATTTTGTACGGTTCGAGAATTCAAAAGATAGTCCGCAATCGACACGATACTATAGCCGCTCATGGTACTGGGAAGGAATACTCAAAAAAGCAGTGGCAGGCTTTTACAAGGGAACTCGTCCAACTTGGTTATCTGTTGTCGGAAGGTGACAGATACCCGATCATAAAACTGACCCGGGATGGTTGTGATATTTTATCCGGAACGAAGGAGGTTTTTTTGACAAAACCGGAAGAAGAAGTTAAGATAATACAAAAAGATGTTGATGGGAGTTTCGATCGTGATTTATTTGAAATTTTAAGGAGTTTGAGAAAGAAACTTGCCGATGCCGCCGGGATGCCGCCATACGTCATCTTCAATGACTCAAGTTTGATGGAGATGGCGACATATTTCCCGCGAAGCCGATCAGACTTTCGGACGATCATCGGCGTTGGTGAAAGCAAG
>CBDAFH010000204.1:0-3425 GCA_965195165.1 uncultured ANME-2 cluster archaeon
TATCCGCGGGCAGACTGTGATGATCACGCCGTCAAGCAGATGCGAACGGTGGCTTCCGATATTGACTGATCTCTTCGAGCGCGAGGGTGCAAACGTCGAGATCGTTGATGCTGACACGCACGACCGGGTCATGGCAGTGGTGCAGGGGCTCACGCATTTCGCATACTTAAGCATCGGATCCACGCTTCGGAGCCTCGACTTCGAGGTCACCATGTCGAGAAGGTTCATGAGCCCCGTGTATGAGATTATGCTCGATTTCGTCGGGCGGATACTCGGTCAGAACCCGCACCTGTACGCGATGATCCAGATGAACAATCCGAGGATTGCGGAGGTGCATGAGGCGTTCATCGCCGAGTGTACGGGGCTTTCGGAGATAGTAAGAAAAGGCTCTGCGGATGATTTCACAGATCTGATGAAGAATGCGGCATCTCACTTTGGGGATACGGAATCCGCTCTGAGACGGTCTGATAAACTGATCAATACGAAGATCACAGAGTTTGAGGAACTGGTCAGGTCGATAGGGCGCGAGAGCGGCGCGTTGCATCTTCGTTCAGGGGTTACACATCTCGGCGTCATCACAAAGGTAGCCCCGAGAACCATTGTCATGGAAGAGGGGGGGAGATCTGTTGAACTAAAGATCGAAAACATAAGACTGCTCAGCCGGGCAGAGTTGCAGGACTGGAAACTTGAAAATCTGCGCAGGTTTACGCGGGATATCTCAGTCATACTGCCTGACCGTGCAGACCCCTTCGTGATCTGTGATGTGATATCGAGATGCGATGGCGCGGTACGTGCGGACGTCATCGACCGGTACGAGCCGAGACAGAGCGCAACTTTCCGGATCGAGATTCTTGGTGACCGTGACCTTGACAGTGTCGAGAGCGGGATCGAGGCGGTTCTTTCCGGTATCGGATGTGTGCGGCGGGGGTAGTCCGCAAGATGAGCAGTCCCGGAACTAGAACACCCGACACCCAGGCTGCCAAAACAGTACCCAAAGCCACTCTCGCTCAACGAAAAATGTCGCAGCCCAGAGGTTTGGGCTGCGTCCACGTTTATATGACCCCAGTGCAAAACCCACGCGAACGGATTTCTTAGAAAGACTTACTGTAAAAGATGCATTGGAGTGACATTGCCATATACGTCGTTGTGAGATGAGTACTACGACAGTGTCACTATTATACTATGATCGTACTACTGCTTGACTGCCAATGAAATGGTGAGAATTTCAGATTCCCCCCTCCGAAACCGGCGGCACATAGTCGAGAACCGTACCACGCGCCTCTTTAATCCTCATCGTCGCAACGATGCCAGCGTACCGCCCATGCAGAAGCCCATCTGCTATCACCGCGCCGCCCTGTGCGGATTCTTTCGCGATTTTAGCACCGGAAAATCCTTTTAACGACCGAACAGGTGCAACAGTATCCAATCGCTCTATCAACTCAGTCCCAATTTCCGGAATCCTTGATAGTCTGCCTGATAGCAGCACCTCTTCCGGCGCCAGAGTGGCTGTGAGTGCGAGAACGTTCTTGACCGCGCCCTCGATAAGTGCGCTACGTGCATCATCCTGCATGGCAAGATCCTCTGGCGCAATCTCACTCCCGGTTAGGAAACGCGCTCCCCGGCTGATCATGAACTCCTTTCCGAACCTGCCAAGGAGGTATGCAAGTTCGCCGTCGATCGCACCCATCGAAAGAAATCCGATGCCGCCGCTGCTTCCGCCGATGCCGTCCACAACCCTTCCGGAATCGACAGCGATGGCGGCGGTGTGTGCGAATCCGACCTCCAGCAGTATAAATGACGTCCGGTCATAGTCGATGCCAGAGCTTACCGCCTGATCCCGCACTGCAAGCGCGCACGAGCATAACTTATCAGGAGTGCCCATGTCGATCCGGTTGACCTTTCGATAGGTTGGAACCGTTGGCAGGTGTATGACCCCCGGGACTACATATACCGGCAGATTGTGCTCTTTTAACGTCTTGATAAACCTGCGCATCCCGAGTATCGACCTGTTATCGTCATTCCTGCGAAGCGACATCAGGAAAATGTCGCGCCGCGTTATATCAGAGATTTTTTTGATAGGAATGCCGTACCCCGAGGGTCCGATGATGAGTTCGGGCTCAGCCGTTTTCAGCAGGTCGATGACCGATTCCGGGTCGGATGCGATCTCCTTCGTTGGTATCGATAGATCGAGGGTGACCTTCTCGCCGTCCAGTCCAAAGAAGTCGAAACTCTTTGTGCCTGGGTCGATTCCGATGACGCGTGTCATGATGATGAGATGGCTGCCCGGACGTATAAACTTTATACCCTGAAACCATTGATATCATCAGATGAAGCGCATATCTGCAATCGAGGCAATCGCGGGGGAACTGGCGGATGATCTTGTGATCTGCAATCTCGGTTACCCGAGCAGGGAACTGTATGCGCTAAAGGACAAGGTGACGCATTTTTACATGCTCGGTTCGATGGGGCTTGCATCATCGATCGGGCTTGGGCTGGCGATGGCGCAGCCGCGCAAGGTCGTGGTCCTTGATGGTGACGGCTCGCTCCTGATGAACCTCGGATCGCTTGCGACCATCGCAAACCATGCGCCGGAAAACTACCTGCTCGTCGTTCTCGATAACCAGTGCTATGGCTCGACCGGATGCCAGTTGACCGCCACATCGCGTGCGGCTGATCTGGCAGCGATCGCAACTGGCGCTGGGGTGCGTGATGTGCGGAGAGCGGGCACGATTCCGGAGGTGCGGTCTGGCGTGCATGGCTCGGGCGTGCTCGTGGTAACGGTCGATTCCGGAAACGCTGATGTGCCGATCATCGATATGGAGCCTGTGGAGATCAAAAGGAGATTTATGCGGGAGGTATCTGGGGTTTGAGATGGTGCATCGGTACATCTGGAGTGAGAGTGAGTGCGAAATGTGGAGCAGCGATGAATACAAACTGGATGCGAAAACGCGGTATACGAAATGAGTTTGGATATATCACCAAATTGGAGGGATATACGGCATTGCCGGATACATCGAAGTCGTTCGAAAGAACTGCCAAAATATTTATTTGATTGGTTTCTTTGTAAATTATTTCATCTTTAAAAAGGGCTAACAATGGGACAATTTGTACGTATCGTATTTGAAAAAGGAATAGAGCTCCGTTGCACAAGAGAAAAACAGTGGGCATTTCAGTCAGTTTCTGAAAAAAATGAATTCATTACTTCAGAAGAAAACCCAGAAGAAATTCCCTATAAATTATTTTATAGTGTCTATACGAAATACCATGTTCGACCAATTCTCTTAACAAGTAGCTACTCTGATAGTGAACATTCAATGTTGCTGCCATACATAACGATGCGAATTTTAGATGTAGAGTTGTCAGAACTATATAAATATAGCAAAAATTTCGAAGATATTTCATTTCAACATTTAGCAAATCTTAGC
>CBDAFH010000205.1:0-4319 GCA_965195165.1 uncultured ANME-2 cluster archaeon
GCCTGATACGTGATGGTCTATGAAGACGTGACAGTCCTGGCAGGTCATGCCAGCGCTCATGTGGACATCAAGGTCTCGTGAGACCTCATCCGCACCCATAGCAAGCTCGATGTCGCCCCGCTTGTTGTTGTCGCCGCCGCCTGCCGTTGCATGGCAGCGCAGGCACATCGCACGCGTGGGCAGCCTGACGTTTCGAGCTGCTTCCGTCGCATCGATCGATGGGTCGGGACCTAACATGGTCTTCTTGTAGTTCGGCGCATGACAGATCAGGCAGTCGATCTTCTCGATCGGACAGATCATCTTCTTAACCGCACAATCGCATTCGCATTTGCAGCAGGTACCAGCTCCTGCGTGGCACTTGCCACACATAGCTTCGTTCGATTGGGTGCCCACGCAGAACTCGTTCACGCCCAGGACTTTACCGGTCATGTTGCCCTCCTTCCCAACGACGTGTGTCGCCTCGCCCCTCCACGTATTATGGATGGATGTTACAAAATCATCGCCCTCCTCCTGATGACACGCAAGACAGGTCTCAGCACCAGTGTATTCATCGATTCCGGCATGTGATCCTTCAGCCGCAGCCGATGCGGTTGACACAATCAGTAGACAGAAAAGCAGAACAGTGGGGAACCTCACCGATGCGATGTGGCGCAGGGGCGAGGTTACATTTTGTTTATCCATAGTCTATCCTCTTCTTGTATATCTGTGTCAGGCGCGACCTCAAAGCACCCGCGTCTTCTCTTTTGGTCTCGGCGTCTTCACGACAAGGAAACGAAACACCAACTCGCTTTCATTAAGCAAGCGGTGCGGAACTCGTGCAGGACTCTCGATGAACTGATCTGCCACGACCTCTTCTCGCTCGCCTCCGATCTCAACGACACCGCGTCCTTCGAGCACGTAAAAAAAGACATCAACCGGGGTTGCGTGGAGTTTCAACGCCCCCCCTGGTTGTAACGTGATGTGTACTGCCTGCGCGTGCTCGGTGTCGTGAATCATCGATGCGTGGACTCCGTGTGGATTTGGAGATACGGGAGCCGACTTTGCATCAACGATCTTCATCAGAGCACTCCTTTCGAAAACTCCTCAAACCCGATCCGGTCGATGAAGTCGCCAATCCGCTCCTTTGGCTTCGCATTCGCTTTGTAGTAGTCAAAGACGTTTCCTGCGACCTTCTTCGCGTCATCAATCGACTCGACGTAGGTCAGTTCCTGTGCGATCCTCGGCTTCTTGCCAGCCTCGCCTCCGACGACCACCTTGAAACCTTTCTTAAAGCCGAAGAAGCCAAGGTCCTTCACCCATGACTCGCCACAGCAGTTCGGGCAGCCCGATACGCCGATCTTGAACTTCGCGGGGAGGTTCATGCCGTGATACGCGTCATGCAGAGCCATCCCGAGCCCGAGACTGTCTGATATGCCTTTCTTGCAGAATGCAGTTCCCGGGCAGATCTTAACGCTCCGGACACAGAGTCCGATTGCAGCACCTGGGCTCATCCCAAGGTCATTCCATGCGCTATCGATGTCTTCTTCCTTCAAGCCCACAATAACCATCCGCTGTGCGCTCGTGATCTTTATCGCGGCTGCACCGTACTTCTCTGCGACTTCCGCAATCTTTCGCAGGGCGTCTGGCGAGACCACGCCTGCCGGAGTGTCCGGCGCTATCGCGTAAGTCTCCCTGTCTCGCTGCACAACTGCTCCCTTCTCTGGTATGTCGTTCTTCTTTTCATCAGCCATTTCTAACACCTCTGTTGTCCCAATCCCGGCATTACCGTACACTTTGTTTGTTCAATTGTTGCTTTCATTTCTGTTCACCTGATTTACCACCCATGCGCATCGAATCGCATGAGAATGCCTTTTAGCCCTGCTTTATGCCGGGCTTCGTCCTTTGATGCTCGCTCGAAGAACCGAGCTGCATCGATGTTGCCTTCCGCTTCGGCTGCCTTCGCAGCATCCGCTTTCTCAGTTTCAGCCATCGTCTCACCTTCGAGCATCATCTCGAGGTTTGCTTTGGTGTCGCCGATCATGCCGAGTATCTCTGCAATCTCCGAGGCATGCCATGCCTCATCCATCGCAAGCTGCCTGAAGTACATAGCTGCGGTGTGATGTCCTTCGCGCTCTGCCTGCTTTGACATCGCAAGGTAGAGCCCGACCTCTGTTGTCTCTCCCTTGAAGTGTGCTTTAAGTTCGCTTTCTGTAGTCATTTATTCAGGGACCTCCAATTGTTATATGGGTACGTAAACCTCCAAATAGTTTACGGTTAGAGTGATGTGTATTGCGAGTATATAACATTATGGTGCGGAAATCGTCCATAAATTGCATGAGAAGTACGAAGATCGATATGGTGATGCGCAATGATTGGTGATAGGTTATGAAGATTATGGAAATGTTGCACCGAAGCGTACGCCAAGAATTGGGAGACTTTTTAATTTTTTCCGGGTGGACTCTGATTATGACGAAGAAGATTAACCACAGAGGACACGGAGGTACAGAGAGTTGCTGTTTTCTCGGTGTCCTCTGTGCTCTCTGTGGTTTTCCGATCCCATTCCAGAAGATAATAAAAAGTCTCAAAATTAACTGCCAAGCAGACGCCCTGATCAGTCCGCCCTGCGCATCACAAGAGAACCATCCCTCATCGGAACCGCCACATATTTTTCCGATGTGTCCACCTCGTACTTGCTGTACCGCATCGATTCAAACCTGCCGGCACCGACAAGTTTTCGGATGAGCGACATATCCGCACCCGTGACCCGGGTCTTCTCCGCAGGCGGACTGGTTGCAATCTTCCTCCGGGAATAAATCGCGCCACCTTTCATATCGGCTCCAGAATAGCCCATGCCGCCCCCGACCAGCAGCACGCCACGTTTCATGTATGCGCCTGCGAACTCTCCTGCCACCCCACGAACAACCACTGTTCCGCCGTTCAGATGTGCGCCCGTGTTCATCCCGGCATCTCCCGTGACCGTAACCGTGCCCTGCCTCATGAGTAGCCCGGTCCCATTGTGGGCATCGCCTTCTACGAGCACATCAACCGGGCAATCGCATCGTGCACAAAGTGTTCCGCGCAGGATGCCGTCGTTTAGCACCAGCCGCCGCTTCCCAGGGTCCAGTGAATTGGACACTGGAACCTCAGGTCGGTGGTTGCATAGAAGATCGGTTACAGATACGAACTTGCGATATCCTGCTACATCGGAGCGTACCTCTATGATATTACCAAGCGGCTCCTCGACCCTGCCAGAAACGTAGACCGCTCCTGCGACCATCCCGAGTCCCGCTTCGACTCCCACGTCCCCGTCTACAAAGATTCGAGATGCGGTCCCGATTCCAATGCCACCGGTACCGCCCAGATGCCGGATATCCGCACCCATGCCCTGTGCGAGACGCTCTCCCACATCACCCTTTATGCAAACCTCTGTTTCCGTTTTAAGCGCATCCACCATATCGCGGTAGGTGTATTCTGTGCCGTTCTGGTGGGGGATGGGGGTGTCCGGGTCAAGCTGGCGGTTGTGCCAGCAGAAATTAAACGTGTAATCACAGAGGTTGTCCACCCTGGCGAGTAACTCGACCCGGATCACAGAGTATCACCCGTGTATCAGCGAGGGGAGGCACTGCGTGCAGACCCACAGGCTTTTCACCTCGTGGCGCATTGGTAGCAGGTAACGATCCTCAGCTCCTGATCCGCATTTGAAACACTGGATGGATACATCCTTGTGCGGGGCTTGGGCAGCCGCCTTTTCCGCATCGAACTCCACAGTCTGGCGCTCCTCGATAGATATGGCGCCTTCCGGGCATATCCCGATGCAGAACCCCATGCCGTCACAAAGTTCCTCGGATATGACTTTCGCCTTACCGTCAATGATCCGGATCGCACCCTCTGCGCAGGGGGAAACGCATTTTCCGCATCCTGTGCATTTTTCCTCATCGATCTTCACTATCATGCGTTTAATCATGGTAATTCCTCGGTATCTTCAAATGGTCTGTTTTTATAGTACATACATTATAACTATGCTATTGAAACCCTACAATGATTAGCCAATGCTACAACTGCTTTGCGTAAACCTTTTAATTGTTTACCGCTACAGTAATATGCATTGCGAGTATATAATATTATGGTGCGGAAATCGTCCACAGATCGCACGAGAAATACGAAAATCGATATGGTGATACCAAAATGATTGACGAAAGAGACATGAAGATCATAGACATACTTCGTGAGAACGCACGCACACCGCACACCGAGATTGCTGCCCGACTCGATGTTGCCGAATCCACGATACGACACCGTGTGCGGGCGCTCGAGGAAGAAGGTGTAATACAACAGTACAC
>CBDAFH010000206.1:0-5161 GCA_965195165.1 uncultured ANME-2 cluster archaeon
TGTGTAGCTTATGCAATGTTTCCACGATGATCGTATGTAGAAATACGATTATGTCAAGCGCATTGGTCAGAGCATTCTATGGCGGCACGTGGTCGAATTTGCAGAGATGGGTTGCGGAGTGATGGGGCAGTTGGTTGGATAATATTGTCCCAAAGCCGTCAATAATGAAACTGTATGTCGATCATGGCGGAGTTCCTTGCGCTCCATGCACAGAGCAGTAGAACTCAGCCTACATAAAGCTTATGGGATATCTTAGCAGAGGTTTTATAAAAATACCCCTCCAAAAAACAACCCCTACAGTCTACCTAAACTTGTGGTAAATCGCCACCTCACCGCCCCGCCAGCCGCTCCACACGCTCAACAGTATCGGCATCTTCAGGCGTCTTATCAAACCGCACCCGGACGAGCCGCGGGAACCGAAGCGCATAACCGGACGCGTAATGCTTGCTCTTCTGGATCTCCTCATACGCGATCTCAAAAACAACAGCAGGCTTAAGCTCGATCGCGCTTTCCACCTCTGAGATGATATACTGCGAAAAGAGTTCGGTCAGTTCTGCTAACTGCTCATCGGTTATGCCTGTGCCGACCCTGCCGATCTCAAGGAACTCTCCGGTATCCGTGTCGTAACATGCAAGCAAGTACGAGCCGATCAGGTTCGCACGCCGCCCTTCGCCCCAGTCCGCGCCGACAACGACGAGATCAAGGGTTTCCATGATCGGTTTCACCTTAAGCCAGTTCTTGCCGCGTTTTCCGGGAGAATACACCGAATCCGGGTTCTTCAGCATGACGCCCTCGTGCCCTGCATCGAGAGCCGCCTGATAGACTGCGTGCGCCATAGCAGGATCGTCTGTCAACACCTGATCTGCCACACTGAGCTGCTCATGCGGCTCCACGATCTCCTCGAGCCGTTCTCTCCGGGTATGGATATCCTCATCGATCAGCGAGACGCCGTCAAGGTACATGATATCGAAGAGATTCAGGTAGAGCGGGATCTTCTGCACCATCGCTGATATGTCGTACTTCCGCCGGAACCGCTTCAGGATCTCCTGGAATGCAAGCGGCTTCCCATCAGCCCCGACAGCAACCACTTCGCCATCAAGAATCGCCTGATTCGCGGTTATCCGGGATTTTACCAGTTTCACGATATCAGGAAGCGAGTTCGTCACATCTTCGAGTCTTCTTGAAAATATCCGGACGTGGTCGCCGTCCTTGTGTATCTGCACCCGCGTGCCATCGAACTTCCACTCGATTGCATACATCGTTGTGATCTCGTCGAAACTGCCAAGTTGCGCAAGCATCAGTTTGATCGGTCTGCCGATCCTGATCTCCACCTTATCCAGATCATGGTGTAGCGCAGTCACAGAAACCTCGCCGAGATCGTTTATCAGCATGTACGCCCGCTCAACCGCACCCACGTCCGCCTCGAATGCCTGCGCAATGGCATCCCGGACGATCCCTTCACCGACACCGATCCTGAGTTCCTCAAGCACGATGCGTGCCAGATACTTCGATTCAACAGGGGATACCGTGCCGAATAGGTACTGCAGGTGCTTTACCTTTGTCTGCTGCGAACCCTTGCCCGACGCATGAGCGATCGAGTTCATCCTCTCAAAGACGTCTGCGATGGAGATGGTCTGCCGTGCTGCCGGAGCCGTGCCGTCAGCGTCAGTGAAATCGAGAAACGTTGTCTGCGATTTCGATGCCTCATCCCCCTTCTCGAGTGCGACCTTCGCTGTCTCGCCAACGTCCCCGGTCTCACGCACCAGTTGCTTGATACGCCTCACCTGCAGACCCGACGCCCTCGATATCGCGTCATACAGCAGCGAGGGACCGACACCGAGTTCGAGATCACTCCAATCAGGAAATACCCTGCCCATGATGAATCTTGAGACGATGGCGAGTTCGGTGTCGGGATCGCCGGATTCACTGATCCTCTGGAGAAGGGACGATACCACAGTCGTCATCTCAAGCGAACTTGCGATCCCTTCGATCGTCTCGCAGGCATCTGCGAATTCCTTAAATGAGGTCATGATACCAGATGTATCGCCTTCATGGCTAATCATGGTTTCTGATGGGGGCGGTCATGGTCTGTGGTGTCCGGTCGATGCGGCAAGCCTGTGGGGTAAAACATGGGAATCTTGATTTACAAAAATGTAAACTTTGAAGAAATCTGCTGCAAATCCTGCGCTTCCAACTATCTCGGTAGCATAAAGCGAAGCCGTTCATGATACTGCGCTTGCAGCACCGCTTAAAGCATTGGATATCTGCCGCGCACCCTGCTATCAAGCGTCTATTGCGTGTTCCGGCGACAGCCGTGGCGGAGGTTGTGGACGCGTTGTCACGGGGTATGAGTGACCAATTCAGCGATCTGCCGTTAAAAGGTTTTATATAGTTGATAGTTAAGTATACTACTTATGTATCAACAAAAGTTTGTGAACCGGGAAGATGAATTAAAATTCCTCGAATCCAGATACCAGAGCAATTCACCGGAGTTCATTGTGATATATGGTAGAAGAAGAGTTGGGAAAACCGAACTCATGCTGAAATTCTTAGAAAATAAGAATGGCGTATATTTCCTCGCATCAAAAGAAGGAGACCGGCAGAATATCAAGGATTTCTCGCAAACGGCAGGCAGAGTGCTTAATGATGAATATTTTGGACAAATAGAGTTTCCGGACTGGTTCACGCTCTTTGAAAGCGTATTTAAGCACAGGAAATTTCGCGAGCTTGCAGAGAATAATAAATTCATCCTGATCATTGATGAGTTCCCATACCTGATACACAGCAACAAAGCCATACCGTCCGTTTTCCAGAAGATATGGGAACTGTGCATGAAAAAAGAAAACATAATGCTGGTATTATCAGGCTCGTCCGTAAGCGTTATGGAATCCGAGGTATTGGGCTACAAAAGCCCGCTCTACGGAAGAAGAACCGGGCAGTGGCAGTTAGACCCACTGGACTTTAAGCACCTTGGCGAGTTTTTACCATACTCAAAAGAAGACCTGGTGTTGCTGTGGTCGATTGTCGGAGGAATTCCGGAGTATCTCCTAAAATTCGATACGAATCTCTCGTTATGGGATAATGTACGTAACAATGTGATACAAAAGGGCACGTATCTGTACGAAGAGGTTGAATATCTATTAAATGAAGAGTTCAGGGAACCTAAGAACTACAAACTCATCTTCAAAGCTATTGCACTGGGATATAACAGGCTTGGAGAGATATGCAATTACACTGGGCTTGACAAAAGCATGGTGTCCAAATATCTTGACGTACTGAACAAACTGCATATATTAAGAGAAGAAATTCCGGTTACTGCCTCTCTAAAATTCAAAAGACGGCTATATTTTATCCATGAACCATTTTTTAACTTCTGGTTCAGATTTATCTATTCGAACAGGATTGATCTGGAAGCTAACCGGCAAAATGAAGTTTTAGAGGTGATAAAAAGAGATTTCCCCATGTATTGTGGACCTATATTCGAAGTTCTTGTTACAGAACTGCTGATGAGGAAACAGATTCTTATCGATCACCCGTTTACAAAGATAGGACGATGGTGGCACAAGGATAAGGAGATCGACGTTGTCGCCTTAAACGATGCGACAAAAGAGATCCTGTTTGTCGAATGCAAGTGGAAGAGCCTGTCCCGGAGGCAGGCAGAGGTGGTACTCGGCGAGCTTTCAGAGAAATCGCGTCACGTCGATTGGAATAATGCGGCGAGAATGGAGTATTTTGGAATTATCGGGAAGCGGATTGAAGGGAAAGACGAATTGAGGGGGAAGGGGTTTGTTGTCATGGATCTTGATGATTTTTAGATTCTCGACGGAAGGAAGGCGAATCGCTTTTTGGTGACCTCATACCAGGATTGATCGAACTCGGCGCGATTGTGGGGTGTGGTAGAGCATCCTGCCACAGGATACTTGCAGTACCTGTTGTGTGATGATTATTGATGTTGCCGATCCGACGGGGAGATGTATTTATAAGTACGCGGCAGAAGACATCGCTACTTGTAGCGGGGATGAATGCCGCCGAGTGGTTTGTTTGCCTGCGATGTGTCAATATGCGACAAAAACGCATCACCGCAAACAAACAAAAAGTATTTAAATCTTACGTTTTAAGTAGTTAATGTCAATATGCGTAAAACATTCGAGTATAGGCTGTATCCTACAACAGATCAGGTACAAATATTAACAGACTGCCTAACTACTTGTAGGTATCTCTACAATGAGATGCTTGAAGACCGTAAAAATGCATACGACCGTTGTGGTATTGGATTAAACTACAACGAGCAGGCAGGGCAGTTAAAATACCTAAATCTCGACATATATTCACAGGTTGCGCAGGATGTCCTTCGCAGACTCGATAAGGCATTCCAGAACTTTTTCAGACGCGTGAAAAATGGTGATAAGAAGGCAGGATACCCACGATTTCAGGGCAGGAATCGATACGACTCATTCACATACCCTCAAACAGGTTTTAAGATCAAAGATGGTAAACTTTATCTCTCGAAGATCGGAGCGATAAGAATCTTCCAACACCGAGAGATCGTTGGGAAGATCAAAACCTGTGCGATCAAACGCGAAGGCGATCAGTGGTATGTATGTTTCTCTGGGAACTACCAGATGTAGAGAAAAAGGAGATTAAAACCTCTGTTGGTGTGGATGTCGGGATAACTACGCTTGCAACACTATCAGACGGTACAGAGATCGAGAACCCGAAGACGCTGGATAAGTACGACTCGAAGTTAAGGAAAGCGCATAGAGACCTATCACGGAAAAAGAAGGGATCGAACAACCGGGATAAGCAAAGGATCAGACTTGCAGGGATATATCGTAAGGTCAGAAACGCTCGAAAGGACTGCCTGCACAAAGCAAGCCGGATACTCGCAGATACTTACGATCGAATCATATTTGAGGACTTGCAGATCAAAAACATGGTTAAGAACCATCATCTTGCAAGATCAATTCACGATGCATCTTGGGGAATGTTAATAAATTTCACGACCTACAAAGCGGAAGAAGCTGGTGGAGCCGTAGAACTGGTTAATCCGAGAAATACATCGAAACAATGCTCTGTTTGCGGCAGCATCCAACCGATGCCGCTCTCGCAGAGGACATACCGGTGTCCTGACTGTGGGGCGGTCATGGGACGGGATCATAAC
>CBDAFH010000207.1:0-13832 GCA_965195165.1 uncultured ANME-2 cluster archaeon
CGATACAAGACGATGTGCCGATCCGCTGTGAATATACGATTTGGTCGCACATTGCTTTTCTGCCTGAGCGTTCCATCCTCAAAGTCGCTCTCCTCGATTGAAACCGCATATCCATCCCTGATCCGCTGACTGGTTATCTGGCAGAGAATCAGGTCATCTCCTTCCAATTCGGCAACGACCAGAGCAGGACGTTTTTTCGAACGTGTCAAATCCGAAAACGGAAACGGGACAACTACCACATCTCCTTTCACAAATCCTGCCAAGCCTCATCCTCCTCAGGTCTTAGCCAATCTTTCATAAGAGATGTCTCGCTTGCGAGTGCTGTTTCCACCCCTTCTTGCAACGCTTTCGCCTCTAAAAAGAGTGTAAAATCCAGCAACTCCACAAGTCGCTCCTCGGGAACTCTCTCAATCTCCTTTAACAGCAATTCCTTCACTTGCATCTCCCTGTACTCCTACCTACGTCCCCATCGTCCACGAATGGAGATACTCGTCCTGCTCTGCCGTCAATGTCTCGATCTGTATCCCCATCGCAGCGAGTTTCAGAGCCGCAACCTCCTCGTCGATCTCGATCGGCACAGGATGGACCTGATTGTCAAGCCCCTCACCATGTTCCACGATGTGCCTGACACAGAGCGCCTGATTCGAGAAACTCATATCCATGACTTCAGGCGGATGCCCGAACGCAGATGCAAGGTTCACAAGCCGCCCCTCTGCCAGCACATAGATCCGGTTGCCGTTTGCAAGCAGATACTCCATGACATCCTCCTTCACCTCGCTGATCCCAACAGCAACCGATGACAGCCCAGGAAGATCGAGTTCGACATTGAAGTGCCCTGAGTTTGCAACGATCGCCTGATCATGCATCAGCTCAAAGTGCTCCGTCCTGATCACTGATATGTCGCCTGTTACCGTTATGAAGAGATCGCCGATACGTGCCGCATCCGCCATCGGCATCACCCGGTACCCATCCATCACTGCCTCAAGCGCCTTTCTTGGGTTCACCTCGACAACGACCACGTTTGCGCCAAGCCCCTTCGCACGCATGGAGACGCCCCTTCCGCACCAGCCGTATCCGACGACGACAACGTTCTTCCCGGCGAAGAGCACGTTCGTTGCGTTCATGATCCCGTGGATCGTGCTCTGCCCGGTGCCGTACCGGTTGTCAAACATCATCTTGGTCTCGGCGTCGTTTACAGCGATCACCGGATACGCGAGCGCACCGTCTGCTGCCATCGCTCGCAGCCGGATCACGCCGGTTGTGGTCTCCTCGCAGCCGCCGATGACGCCAGGGAGCAGTTCAGGATGATCGCTGTGCAAGAGCGCAATCGTGTCTGCGCCGTCATCGAGCGTGACCTGCGGGCCGATCTTGAGCGCCTCCTCAAGGCACTCGTAATATTCCTTCTCGTTCTCCCCCCTGACCGCGAATACGTGCGTCCCGTCTGCTGCGAGCGCTGCAGCAACGTCGTCCTGTGTGCTGAGCGGATTTGATGCCGTGAGCGCGATATTTGCGCCACCTGCCTGAAGTGCTGTTATCAAGTTGGCGGTCTCAACGGTTACGTGCAGACATGCAACGACGTTTATCCCCTCAAGCGGGCGTTCGTTCTCGAATCGCTCCCTGATCTGCTCAAGCACTGGCATGTGCCGCCGTGCCCACTCGATCCTCTGCGCACCCTCGTCCGCAAGCGCTATATCCTTTATGATGTACGGTTTCATTGTATTCTCCTGGGATTATGGTATCAATAAGTCCGTCCCTATTATTCTTAAAGTTCAACACTCAAATATCCGGTAGCGTTCTATAAACCATGATCTATATGTACCCCGGACACTACCATTATTTCATGGAATAGTGATGTTCCCGGATCGCTCCCTGAGTCTCGATACCATGCCAGTATCGTCGCGCACCTCAAGGTCTATTTCAACGTTCTGGCATGTCGTCAGGTTCAACTTCACAGGTCTTACCTTCATCCCGGTCAGGTTGTTGTAGTCATATATTGATGTGGAAGTATTGTTCCACACAGCCCATCGATATTCTGTGATGAAGCCGTCCGGATCAAACGACTCTGACGCGTCCAGTATCAGATAATCCCGGTAAGATGTATTTCCATTCCCATCCACCAGACGCTCGGTCTCGAACTGCACCTCTGCAAGCGGCACGGGCGGCATGAAGGTTTGTTTGAAGATATTGATAAGCGAGGTGATCACCTCGATCATGAGAGGCTCGTTCTTACTCACAGGGAATGGCGGAGGGAACGTCTCGAACCGGGTCGTGTAGGTGATGTTGTAGATGCTCGTGTTGGTCATACTACCGGTGCAGAATAGCGTTATGTTCCCTGTATCGTCCATTTCATAATTGCCAGATGGAGCGACAACGACATTGCCACCGGTCACATTCTTAACAGTTGCACTGTACACCATGTCAGGATATAACACGTACGGATACGCCACGCGCGGATGTTTCGGCAGAGGATATATATGATTCTCGCTAGTATTTGTCCAGCTCGTGAAAGTAATATTCCCACCCTCACTGGTATTGATTACGATCTCTGTAAAATTCAGGCAGATCTCCTTGCTTCCTGCAGCAGGGACCACGACTCTCTTCTTGAAATTGTATCCTACGAGATATTCCCTATAATAATCGAGATTGCCAGACGCATCCTTAGCCCTATAGTTCATTGCGTGCACGCCATTCAGACTGATCGCGGTGATATGCGAGTCTGCGGTGTTGAGGTTCATGATGGTTGCGTTGACCGAATGCCAGTGTGTGGAATTGCCGGTAGGATCGATCGAGATGATCCTCAGATTCTCGCTCGCAACAGCAGCAAGGTGACTCTCGCGCTCCATCGCCTCTTTCTGCATCCCTGACACCATGAGCGCAAGCCCGGATGCTGCGGTTATCGTGATCAGGATGAGCATCAGTGTGCCGATGATGACAGATACGCCGGATTCGTCATGGTACATCACAGCCATACTCTGATCCGATATTTATATATCTTTCCCGCATATTCTATATATCGAAACAGAATCTATGTAAAATACATAGCAAAAACATTATGAATACCCACATTGAAGAATGGGTAATAATGATCCTGACGAGCATTGGAATGGAAGAAATCCCGCAAAAAAGTGTATTATTGATTGAAGAAGATTTAGGCAGCATAAAAAGTATATTCATACAGCAGGTAGGATTTGATGCCATGAAAATTGGCAAAAAGGTGCTGTACATCTCAACAAAGCGATCGAGAGAGGATGTGCTCGATCAGATGTCGCTGTTCGGGCTTAATGGAAATTCGGAGATGCTCACAATACTCGGCGATTTCAAGGATCGAACCGCCTTGCTCGATATGTGCCGTGAAGATACCCTGAAACACAAGAATCTGTACCATCTGATCGATCCATCGCTCCGGAACATATCAGAGACGGATATCTGCATCGTGGACGCCTTCACATCGCTCTTCATCGATGAAGAGGTTCACGTACTGGTGGACGCGCTCAATTCCCTGGTCGATGTCAGCCGATACAGTGGTACAACGTTTCTGCTGGCAGCGGATATGGGTATACTTGAGGAGAGGGCTGAACGGATCATGAGATCGATGGTGGACGGCATCATCCAGTTCAGAACCATATACACCGGTGATACGATAAACCGGTTCATCAGCATCCCGAAACTGAAAGGCGTTCTGCCGATTAGAAAGATGATACCGTTTTACATAACCGCTGAAGGCATATCCATCGATACGAGGGAGCGGGTTGGGTGACATCACTCCCCTGACAGCACATGGATAGTTACCTTCCCCGCGCTATCACCGGATGCCGCCTCGACGACATAGATGCCCTCATCCATACCGGGTATCACAGTTACCTTAACGAGACCATCTGCATCGGTCTTCACAATCTGCGGGTTCACACTTCCGTCAGGCGATATGCTGAGCTTGACATAGATATCGGGCGCGGGATTTCCCTCGAGATCAGTGACATTGAAGACAAACGGGTCACTGAGTGGAAGTCCTCCGAACCCTTCCTGCCCACCTCCTGATACTAGTTCGATCCGCATCTCTGCTGCTCCAGGGCTTGGGAGCATCAGCGTGGTACATGCGATATAGCAGGCAATAATCAGGATTGCGGAATGCTTGAGTCCGTGCTTCATCTCGCCTTCCGTGATCTGACCGATGATGATTCCGCCAAAAAGCGCGTTTAACATGATCATGTGAAAGAAACCACGCTCAAAGTCAATCTCGGCCACACCTGAATTCCCGAAGAGAAGTTCCATCCCGAATCCCTGAATCAGCGGAAGAAGCGATGTAGATAGGATATATACCAGCATAACGATGATTCCCTGTGCAAGATAAAATATAACGACGTATTGTTTCAGATTTCCCTCCTTCTCACGTTCTATTCCGATCACAGCCCGCATATCCTCTGACGTTCTAAGTATGAGGTCTGCGACCGCGCCGCCTGTATATGCTGCTTGCACCACAAGGGATGTGTATCTTGTGATCAGGTTGCTCCCGAGTGCAACAGCCATGTCATTCATCGCATCAGCAAACGAGTGTCCAAGAACCATAGCGGATGCAGCACCTCTCACGTTGTCGGTGATCGCCCCAAGATCGGTCGTTGATAGGTCGATAACACCCCTTATCGGGTCTATGCCGCCCCGCATCAGTTCGGATAGTTTGAAGAGAAACTCGCTGTATGCGACCTCGCGTCTCTTCTGGAGCCTCTTCTGGCGGTACGTATCGATCGAATACGGTATGATCGCAATCAAAACCGCAAATACAATTATGCGATCCAGATCATTCTTTGGTTTTGTCCCGGGAGTCGTCTCCTCCGATTCCATGCTTCCACCGTCTTCGACCTCTCCGATCTCCTCCACAAGCGCCTGATATGCAGCAAGCCGTGCATCATCTTTGCCACTACCCGCGCCCGCGCCTGATTCTTCCTGAATGGTAAAGACATGACCTGTGAGCGCCGCCGCGATGACGAGGATGATTGCAGCGATCACCGGAATCACCACTGTTACATACTCCCTCTTTATGTCGTATTTCAGTTTTACGATCTGCACATACCTGTTGATGCGCATCCGCAATGCAACTGATCTCCTGCTCATACCGGACTCCTTGAATATTTCATAGAGAGCATGGCAAGGAAGATGATGTTTACAAACGGCAGCACAAAGTAGACAAAAACGTTGAAGAGATCCCGCGGCTCAAAGATGCCCATGTCTATGCCGAGCGCGCCGCAGACCACGATACCAAGAACCGCAAGCACAACGCTCATCACAACGCCGCCGAGATACCCCTCGCCGTAGACCGAGAGCGAATCCACAAACTCCTTCTGGATCAGTCTCCGCATCGTCATCAGGTCCCTCGATTTTATCTCAAGATAATCCATAAACCCGCTCCCTGAGTGTACGATATTTGCAAGATCGATGCAGATGACCCGGAACATCTCAGACGGCGTATTCTGTATCAGGTCGCTCATGGCTGTTACCGCATCCTCGCCAAGGATATCGACCCGGTATATGACCTTCCCAAACTCCTTTGATATGTGACCGTACTCCTCGATACTGATTCTCCTGATCACATCAATAGGCGACGTGCCCGCGCTTGCAAGCACTGACATGTACCCGAGCATGTATGGAAGCTCCTGCTCAATATTCATCTTCTTGGCAGATATCTTGTTGTACAGCACGAACGGGAATCCGGCAAGCGTGAGCACGAATGTGAACACAGAGAGGGTTGTGACATAGACCATATCGCCCCTGAAGACGATGGTCGATGAAACGAACATCATAGCTCCTGCAATGAGGGAGGTAACACCTGCAAGCGAGACAAACATCCCGGACGTCATCTCGGTATCAGACTGGTACAGCATCTTCGCCACGGAATCCTGCGGCGTTTCATCGATATACCGTCCGAAATGGTAACAGAACATCTTGTACCGTTCTGTGAACTTCACGCCATCTTCTCCATTATCGCATCCTTATCCCTTGAATACGTTCTTATCGCGTTTACAACGCTTTCATAGTCTGTAATATCGTTTCTGGCAAGATTATCCAGCAGTTCTGCCCGATCGTTCAATTCATTTATGAGATCTCCCTCCGGTACTCCGAACTCTTCTCTTATCCCTGCGAAGAGAGCACAGCTTCCGCTGTATGGGAATGTGTCAGAGACCGGATCCCACTTAAAGATCGGGTTTGTGATCAGGTCCCCGCGATCAGGATCGATCTCGATGATCTCGACGATGTTTGAAGCTCTCCTGATGTAATGCTCGCCCTTCTTTATCATCGAGTTGAAGATGATGTTGTCCACACTCGAAAAGAGACTTCGTGGAACGTTCATCGGGTTCGACTCTACCCTTGAGAGGAGTTCTTTCATCGATCCCGCATGGATCGTGCCGAGACACGGATGCCCGACCGAGATCGCCTGGAAGAGCGTGAACGCCTCGCTTCCCCGCACCTCGCCGACCACGATGTACTCGGGGCGCTGCCTGAGTGCTGCAGTAAGCAGATCATAGAGTTCGATGTCGCCTGCGGTCCCGCCTTTGCCGGATCCGTTCCCTCCTGCCTTTGAAAGACCTGCCGCGCCCCCGAATCCGGATCTTGTGATCGCTTGCGTCCAGTTCGGATGCAGCAGGTTAAGCTCTGCGGTATCCTCTATCGAGACGATCTTATGCTCCGGGCGTATGAACGCGCAGAGGGCATTTAAGGTCGTGGTCTTTCCGGATGCGGTTCCGCCGGCTGCCAGTATCGAGCGTTTGTATTCGAGGATGATCCAGAGGTATGCAAGCTGTTTCGAATCAAAGGTTCCGTACTTGATCAGATCGACCGGAGATACCGGATTTGACCTGAACCGCCTGATCGTGAAGGTTGAGCCCTTTCTTGTGACCTCGCGTCCGAGTGTGATGTTTATACGGCTGCCGTCTGCAAGCGTTGCATCCCGTATCGGCTGGAGCACAGAGATATGCCTGCCAGCCGTTTGCGCGATCTTCATCACGAAGTTGTTCAGTTCCACCTCCTCAAAGGCGACATCGGTCCGTACCGATCCGTATATCCTGTGGTTGACGTAGATCTGGGAATTCGGTCCGTTGCAGGTGATATCCTCGATATACGGGTCTTTCATCAGGACGTCGATCTTCCCGTACCCGATGTACTTCTTCAGGAGATGGTAGAACATCTTTTCCTTCTGGAAATAATCCAGATTCAGCAGGTATATGCTGATGATCATCGAAAACCGGTCTCTTAAGTATTCTTCCCGGTCTTTATCCCCGATTATCACGATTTCGGAGTGGATCATCTTCTCGAATGCGTTTTCGATGATCTTTAAGTACCTCAACTCGCCCTCGCTCAGCAGAGGTTCAACGGTATGATAAACAAGATCTTCGCCCTCGAAACGGATGTTTACGTACTGGAACGGTGGGTTGACTGCATAAGTGACATCTACCTCCGAGAGCGGCACTCCGAGAACCGGAGCCGACACCTCGCCCAGTTCAAAGCCAAGAGTCCTTACAGATTTGCTTTTTGGCGTTAAACTCCGCTTGATTCGTTTCTGTATGTCATATAACCCGATCCTGTCGATCTCCGCGAACGTTGGTATCCGCTTAAGCGATCGTTTAAATCTACCCGGCGGCTTTGCAGGTTTCGCAGGATCGTCTCCCGCTTGGCCGGCAGAGACCCGCCTCTTCCGCCTCAGACTGAACCTGGATCTCTTCTTTTTCGTGGCAGTTTCGGGCGCGACTTGCTCCCCGGATGAGGCAGGTTCCGCCGGCTCCACGACGGTCTCGGGAGCAGGCGTTTCATCTTGCAGTGATGCAGGTTCGGGGAGCGAGCGTTTTCTGCGCAGTATTTTCGTAAGCTTGAATTTAACCAATCCGACTCCTCCATAGCAGCATTCTTGTTGCTGCATTGATCAGCATCACGATCACGATCAGGACAAAGGCCGCTGCAAACCCGTTTGACGCAGGGATGAGATGCGGGAACTCGAATGATCGGTACACCGTGATCGGAAGCGATGCGGCAAGATCCTGGAACGGATATATCTTCATCCCAAATAAGAACCCCTCACGCGGGAGAACCTTGAATTCAGGCAGGAACTGGGTGTAGCCCGCTGTCAGGATTACCACAGCAGACTCCTCTGCCGCCCGCCCGATCCCGAGAACCATGCCTGTGAGTATTCCTGTGAGCGCGAAAGGTACCGTTATGCGCCGTACTGTGTCCCATTTCGATGCGCCGAGCGCGTAACTCGCCTCCTCGAGTTCTGCCGGGACTGTGTCTATCGCGCCCTCTGCCGCACGCTCAATCACCGGCAGTATCAGGATTGTGAGCGCTATCGTTCCTGCGATTAGCGAAAATCCACCTGTTATGAACTTCATGTAGTAGACAAGGAATAAAAGCCCGAAGATGCCGAGAACAATAGAGGGCGTTCCTGCAAGCACATCGAGCAGGAATCCGAAGGCACGCACAATGATTCCGGGTTTTGCGTACTTCTTGAGATATATCGCAGTCCCGACAGCAAGAGGTGTTGCAAGCGCGGTTGAGAGGAGCGAGAGCAGGAGTGTTCCCGCGATTGCGTTAGCGATCCCGCCGCCAAGACCAGGGACTTTGGATTCCGGAGTGATTATGAAGTAGAGACTGAGACTGGGGATCGCCTCGAGCGTGATCCGTCCGAGAATTCCGATTAGTGCGAGGAGGGTGATTGCCGCTGCGATGTACGAGATCGCTTTGAAGGCGTGTCCTTCGAGTTTTCGTTTGTTCATGGGTCTTTGTGATCGTATTTATCACGAATTACACGAATGGACGAATTGCACGAATTTATCTGGATTCTGCCATTCGTGTAATTCGTGTTATTCGTATCCATTCGTGATTTCTCAAGTAACGGGTTCATGACCTGCCCCCGATTTTCCTTGCAGCAGCCACAAAGAGAATCTCCATCGCAAAGAGAACCGCCGCGATCCCGAAGAGCGCACTCCTTGGCTCATCCATCGCACAGTAATATCCGATGTCGTTTAAGATCTTTGAGGTCATCGCATACCCGGTATCCAGAACCGATGACGGGATATGCTGGGAATTGCCGAGCAGCATCACAATCGCCATCGTCTCGCCCATCGCACGCATCATCCCGAGAATCGTTGCTGCAAGGATGCCGCCTGATGCTGTTGGCAGCACAACCTTCCGTATCGTCTCCCAGTGGGTTGCTCCGAGCGCAAACGATGCTTCCTTATACTCGTTTGGTACAGCACGCATCGCATCCTCAGATAGAGCGATGATCGTTGGGAGGATCATCACCGCAAGGATCGTTGACGCTAAGAGGACGCCTGATCCGCTGTTCGGGGATGGATCACTGAAGAACGGGATAAATCCGAGCGTGCCGCTTAAGAACGGGTCGATGTGATCCTGGAATATGTTTTCGAGCACAAATAGCCCGAAGATGCCGTAGACGACAGATGGGATGCCTACAAGGAGTTCGATTGTCGGGCGCATGATTCCTGCCACGCGGATCGGCGCAAACTCGGAGAGGAATATCGCAGTAAAGACGCTCACTGGAACTGCAAGCAGGAGGGTTACAGCAGTCATCACAAGCGTTCCGATGATAAAAATCCTGATGCCATAGACCTGCTCGGTATAACTCCATTTCGTTCCTGTGATAAAGCCAATGCCCTGGCTTTCAAATACAGGGAGCGCGGTCTTGAAGATAAATGCGATGAAGAATAGGGTGATTGCTGCTGTTGCGAGAACGCAGGTTAGAAGGAGTAGGTGCGGTGCTTTCGATCGGAGTTCGTCAGGGTTCATCTTTAAAAAATAATGGGTGATTTGTGCCATGATCAGGCACAAATCTTATGGACTACTTACGCAATCGAGGTTACTGGGAAATATCCACACTCTTCGAAGTAGGTTGCTGCACCCGGGGACATCGCGAAGGTGATGAACGCCTGCTCCATTGAGTTTGGCGCACCGTTCGTCATGTAGTTCAGCGGTCTTGCCAGATCGTCAGGATATGTGTCATCTGCACCAGACAACTCCTTCTTGAGGTTCGTGCTGGTTATGTCTGCATTGCCGTAGGTGTTGCCTGATTTACCGGTATCAATGATACCAAGTATCACGATATCGCTTGCACCATCTGCAAATCCGAAGTCAACGAAGCCTATTGAATTTGCCTCACCCTGTACTGCTGCAAGCACACCGGCATTGCCTGTTGCGCCATTTATGGAATCGTTGATGCTGATCTTACCAAGCCACTTCGTGAAGGTGTCCTCAGTGCCTGATGCCTCTCCTCGCTGGTATGCCGTGGTTATACCGGCGCCTGATATGCCCGTCCCTGTGAAGGAGTTGTTCTCATATACATCTATCAACTCAAGTCTGTCGACATCAAACACCGCCGCAGCATCGTTCGCAATTATAGCGACCGCGCTGCCGCCGATCTTGTGCGTCTTGATGTCCGGGAACTTCGCCAGCTCATCAGACTCCACACCTCTGGATGCCGCGCCGATGTCAACGATGTCCATTCCGACTGATGACACGCCTGCGCCAGAGCCGCCGCCCTGCACTGTGATCTTCACACCCTGATGTTCATCCATGTACGCTTCTGCAAGTAACTCTGATATCGGCTGCACAGTTGTGCTGCCCGCGATCAGGATTTCGGTCGAGGATGCCGCTCCAAGCTCTCCGGTGTTTGCTTCGCCGGATACATCCGATGAGAACGTTCCCATGATTGTTCCCACAGCCGCAGCACCTGTAATTGCCACGACGACGAGGACGAGCGTTGCCACGATAGGCGACACCGCACGAGTGTCCTCCCACATTCCTGTAAACAGGTTCTTGATTCTTGTTCCTATGTTCATTCTGTTTCCTCCTTTGTGTTGGTTTTTCTGTTCTTGTGACGGAGTGAGCACTCACTCTATCAAGTTAAAGCGACTCTTTTCCGGATTAGACTCCCGAGACTCTCCAGTTGTCTACCAGCGCGCTCTGATGATGTGATTGTAACTACGTCTATATGAACTTTGTACATGGGATATATGTATGCACAAAATACCTATAGTTAACATCGGAATCTATATAGATAAACAAACATACAGCAGCAGGTAAAAACGCGATGCTGCGGGGCACGGTGTCGATAATTGTATCTATGGTACCAGAATCCGGAATCTGCGTTCTTTTGCATCTGTTCACGTCCCCGGCGAAACCGGGGGACCACCCGTCCGCAACAGCACAAACGCCAGCAAGAAGCCTGAAACTGCAACTATGATCGCGATCAATGTGAGCGAGGTATCCGCAATGGTAGATGACACTTTGCCCACGGTCTCAACGACAGAACCTGCCCACTGCATCCCGTCCTTGATCTGGTGCGGTAGTCGGTCGGTTATGCCTGAGAGTGGCGATGTGTGCAGTGTTGTCTGATTTGTTTGATTGCCATCCGACCTGTGCAGCAAAACCTGCTGCGATGTTTTGAACTGTGTCGAATTTGGGGGTTCGGTAGGTGTCGGTGTCGGTGTCGGTACCGCGGTCTCATTGACACCCGCCCCCCCTAACCCGTTATCCGGGGTCACCCAGCCACCTGCTGACGGATCCCAGACCTGCACCACCTCGGCACCAGAACGCCAGAACGAGGAGCGAACCACGCCTTCGTAGTAGTTCCGAGCCCTGAACCAGATCTCAGCGTACGGAAGATCCAGTTTATCGAACCGGTCAGGACGTATCAGGTAGGACGCCTCAAGGGACGTTCCCGGCGGCAGAAGAACGCCTTCTACAGATATGCGGGGGGAATCATTGACCTTGCAGAGATCAAGATCCCATTCGGAAAGCGGCAATCCGCCGCCCTCGATCCCCTCCTCTGCGCTCTCCTCGACGTAGCCCGCGCCAGCAGGCACAGTGTCGGTGAGGTTGATATATGCAGCGCGATCGCCATCGTTTCGCAGATTCAGGGTTACCTTGTATGTTCCGTCGCCTTCCGATTCTGCAACCGTTTTGGTCAGGTTTATGTGGGGTCCGTGAACCGTGATCGTAACGCCGCTCGATTCCCATGAAAAATTCGTTCCATAGAAATTCGCCTCAACAGACGGCGCATCGAAGGTATACTTGCCCGGCTTTGTCGGGAAGAGCTTGTACCTTATAGAATATGGGGTCTCCTTGGATACGCATGCTGGTGATCCTTTTGTATGGGTCTCGGCAATCTCAAAGCCACCCGGGATCGGGGAATCCGTGATATTGAGATTGCGGACAGAATAAAAACCGACGTTGTAAACTCGGAGTTCCACGGTACTCCACTCACTCACGTTGTATACCAGCGCCTCTGGCATACATGCGACCACCTCACGCAGACTGTACTTATTCGATCTCACGAGATTGCACGGGCCCATACCGATCTCGTCATAGCTGACCGATTTTACCACCCGGATCTCAGGGTCGATGCAGGTGAGAGTCAGGGAATTGTTTGCCGCATGTTGCCCGCCCTTGATGTCGAATCCTTTAGCATAAGCCGATATACTGTAATTGATCTTGTAAGGCGAGGTTATTCCATCCCATGCTGGAGCAATAACCGTAAAATTGATCGATTCTTTAGCACCTTTCTCCATGCACCCTAAATTTTTGTATATGGTCTGATCGTGAAACTCTAATCCATTATAACCCTTCAATTTTAGCACCCCGATATTAACTTCCAATTTGACAGTCTCTATCCATGCGTCTCCTGCATTCTTGACATCGATCGTGATCGTCTTCTCTTCTTCCGGAGCATACTGGTCATAAGATACGTGAATCTCCTCGAAATCCTCGGATGTCGCATCGATGTCGATATCAAGTTCAGGTAATCCTCTGCGATAGAATTTGAGTTGCGCTGATGGAGTTTTATGCGAATCTGTGGTTATATCGGTCAGTTCCACTTTTATCTCGGAATCCCAGTCGAAACAACGATCATCTTCCAGCAGGTTAAGATTCAGGATCGCTTTCCTCACCTCCCCGCCCTTCTCGATCGATATGGCTGATGCGTTCAGACTGATGTCAAAATCATCAGCCCGCAGGGTGTACACATCACCACTCTCCGCACTCCCCTCACTCTCATCACCTATAACCAGTTCATAAGTCTTGCCCCATGCGATCTTCGCGCTGCCTGAGCTTACCCATTCCACATCGGTATCCAGATCGTCATTTAAGCACTCATTCGCGGCGACGAGTGCTGGTGTTAGCAGCAGGGAAAAGAGGACGATGAGGATGATTTTCCCCATCATTTTGATCTTCTGCTATATACAAGGAGTGCGATCATCAAACATACGCAACCGATGATGGCGAATCCGAGAGTCCTCAACGAGGCTGGTTTCTTCTCGACAGAGAATTCCACCGGTATCCTGACAGACGCTCCGATGCCAAGACCTGTTGACACACCTGGAAAACCTGTGATAAGAATGCTTCCCGAATGATCCCCTACCTCAAAACCAGATGGTATATCCATGGTAACATTGATCAATCTGCTCTCCTTCGGATTCAATGCGAATTCAGAAGCAGATAGTTCGGTTATATTCTCGAATGCCTCTGCTTTCACAACGATCCTCTCAACCTCATCGCCTGTGTTGATGACGTAGAGGCTCTTTGCTGATCCGTCACCTGCATCCAGAACCCCGTAATTGATTCTGTCAGGAGATGCGCCCACCCCTAACGCGGATGCTGTTTGTAGGGATGCAATAAGCCACAAAAAGACTGTTGTTAGTGTCAGGAAATCTTTTTTATTCATAATTGATTCCTCAATTTATATCTAAGAGGGGGGCTCAGGTCATCATCAGGTCCGGCCTCATAAACACAGTCGCAGTCACCTGCGAAAAATCCATTCCATCTTCAATAAGACAAAT
>CBDAFH010000208.1:0-8860 GCA_965195165.1 uncultured ANME-2 cluster archaeon
CTTACGAGGATCTAAGACACGGAAGAATCGAGACTCCTGACATACCGCAACAGTAAATTATATATCCTCTGAGTTGCAACTCTTATACGGAGTTACGAGGAATAAGGAGGTTATTACATTGGGTAAACAATCATCTGCTACTGGAAATGTTGCGCTGCTTTGCGCGGCGCTGATAGGAATCACGAACATCTACGTATCACCGATCTATGGCGGGACGTCCAGATTTGTGGTGATGTTCCTGCTGTTGCTGATCACTGCGCTTGCCGTGCCTGTCGTACAATTGATTCCAAAACATTCGATCAAGTTTGTTGCATACATCTTTCTCGGGTTTTCTGCATACTGGACAGTGGGTGCCGCAACAGATCTTGCATGTGCCACCGATCTCTTTCTGTCATTCACGTACATATCAGGGTCGTTTGGGTTCCTTCCCCTGGCCATCTTTGCGATGGCGAATGCGATCGTTGTTCTCATTGCGATCGTGGACTCGCCGAGATATGGGTACGGATTTGCATGGATGGGTTTTGCTCTCATCGTGTATAATATCGCACAGACCTCGAATCTGGACTTTGTCGGTGGAAGACCTGACATGTTGCTGCTGGTGCTTGTCCTCTCTTCGCTGATACCGTCGCTGTGGTGTTACCTGCTCGCTGGCGCTGCAAGGAATATTAAGTTCTCCGCGCTCAATCGGTTCTATGCGACCGTAAAGACGGGATTCCTGACGCTTGTAATATTTATGCCGCTTGTCCTGATCGTCACTATCAGCCAACACCAGAACATCGACAATTTTGGCGAAGTAGGCGAATTTTTCGCGATGGCGAGCGGAGATATCCTCAAGCTCTGCTGGTATTATCTCCTATCGCATGTTGCCTTCGTTATGGTGTTCTTCTTTGCAAACAACCTGGTATTAAACGCGTTCGATATCGAGAAGGAGATTACAGAGGTGGGAGATGTGATATACCATAGAGCGGCAAAAGATGGCGACGAGGAAGACGAGGTGGAGGAAAAAAATCCTTATGCGTCGATCATAAAGGAGATGAAGATGTTTCAGGATGAATTCAGGAAAGGGGATCGGAACAAATTGGTCTGCGTACAGAAAATCGGCAAATTCAAGAACGAACTGGATTTACTCGTTTCGAAGTACGAATACGGCACGAAGGATGATGCAGAGAAAATTCTGTACCAGATAGAGAAGAACACAGAGTTTGCATTCAAATAAATGCTGTCAACAGACGACTATCTCAAGATACTCGAAACCTGTCCGATCAGGGGGCATGACGACGCTATCCTGTCATGTTGTACGGTCCTCCAGGGAATGGAAAGACGACGGTTGCAGAGCATCTTCTGACCTATCTCGGTGGTTCAAAAGACTCGTTCTATGAGATCGAGGGCACAGAGGGGATGAGCGAGTACCAGATCATAGGGGGCTTTCATCCGCTCTCGATGTCAGGCAATCCCGAACTTGCAGAGCGGTTCGTATTCAAACATGGCATCGTTGCGCGTGCGATCTTCGACCGGAAGAATCTCCTTATCGACGAGTTCACGCGCGCTCCGAGTTCAGCATATTCAGGTCTCTTTCTGCTACTATCGCTCGGAACGCTGCCGCTCGAATACGAGGAGAAGACCCTCGAAAAGCCAGACGGCTGGATACTGATCGCGACCGCGAACTTCGGAGATGAGGGCACGTACCGGCTCAGCAGTGCGCTGAAGCGAAGGTTCGTGCCGATAGACGTCGGCTATCCGAGCAACTCTACCGAGCGGTCACTACTCGCCTCGATCGCGCCCGACCTCGACGAAAAGGTGATGGATGCCATACTTATGTTTGCACAGGAGACCAGAGCGATCTGGAAGAAGGATCGCGGACTTCCGCAGGGGCGGTCTACCGATGGTGTCATCAAGATGGCACGGTACTGCGAACTCTCGATGAAACAGGGCTCGGATCGTGTCAGCGCATTCATGGATGCCGCATTCCATCAGGGCACGATCATCGCGGACGAGACCGATCCGCATTCCCTTCACAGGGTCCATGAACTGGCGATCGCGATCAAGGATACGTTTTGAGGTATCATGGATCTCGTCTCTGATACGGTATCGTACTGTGCACAATTCCTGAATAGCAAGAGTCCGAGGGTTTACAGGAAAATAATCGGAAATTGCAGGGACATCGGAAGGGATGCACTTAAGAAGGACTATTATGTTCCTCCAACGCTTAAGAAAATGGCGTATCGGCAGTACGACGGTACCGGGATCATTGCCATCAACAGGACGTATCAGGAGTTCTGCGCACGCGGTAGGCGGATGGATGCGGTCATCGGGAAGGAACGTGTGATGAGTACGCCGGAACTGCATCTTGCAGTCCTTGTTGACAATTCGGATCAGATGACCGCGTGGGCGCGATCGGTGATGCTTGGGCGGAATGATACGTTCGTTCGTGCGATGCGCGTCGGTATCAAGCAGATGCTACAGAGAGCGGTCTGATGAGTCTTGAAACTCTGCACCCCCTCCATTCTCCGCGGTGATGAAATACTTGGATTTTTAGACAGTGCCGGTTATGGCAAAGAAGATTAAACACAGTGGGCACGGTCTGCGAAGCAAAGCCGTTGGCCGGGCACAGAGAGTTGCTGTTTTCTCTGCGCGCTCTGTGGGTTTTCCAAAACCCATTTCAAAAGATAACAAAAAGTATCACATCTCCGGCAATAGGGTTTTTAAGTTCCGGAGCAATAATCAAACCGATGAACAGGGATGATATAAAAAACATCGTCATTGCGGTGGCATCTGTGCTTGTGGTTATTATAATATCAGTCGCATTATTTTTAATGAGCGATCTCGGAAACGTGCTCGCGTTTGTGTTTATCAGCTTGCCAATCATCAGCATCGTCGTATTAGCGTGGTACATCAAATCAGTGAAGCAGCGGCGTCTTGAGGATCCTGCGTCGCGGGTGAAGGAGCGCGAACTGCGCGGCACCTGCCGAGACCTGATCCAACTGCGAAGCCGGATGCACACAATCGAGGACGCACACTCGATCACCATCGCTGAGAGTATAACCGATATGGATACGATCCGTATGCGCATGCACGAGAGCGGCGGGAGCATAGATCTTGATAGCGGGTCGGTCGATTGCGACCAGGAGGTGATCAAGGGTGTGACATTGTTTGCGATCAGGAATATCGCGCAGGACCTTGAACGGGCAGAACATCAGTTCATCGACCGGTTGTATGATGCAGCGGTCAAATATGCAGAGGACTCCCGCGCAAAATTAGGTACGCTTAACAACGCTGGATACGATCTTGGACCCCACATCTCCAAACTCGAATCCGTTGCAGACCCGGATAAGAACCTTGACGAGATCGTGGGTTATCTGGATCGTCTGAAGGCGATCACCGAAGATGCGCTGCGGGGGTGTGTGGATGACGCAAAGAAACTTGCAGCGTACCATACAGGCGAAGTCTCTGCCGATCAGGTGGAAGATGCGCTGCAGGCGCGCGACTACGGCGGGGCTGTAACCAGACTCGAAGAGGATATTACCACACTCAAGACCGCGACAAAGGAGGAGTTCCAGACATACCGGACGTCACTGATCAATGCTCTTGATACTGCTACCGGGTCGGTTGAGGATGAGAAATTTAAGGAGTTTAAGGAAAGTGTGCTCGGCACATCGAGCCCTGAGAAACTCGTGCGATTAAATGAGATCGGGGGTGTGTTCATGAAACGCTGCCAGACCATCATCGATCAGATGCATTACGAACTATCGAGTACCGAAGACGGTATAAAGGAGTTCATGCCGCCTGACTATTTCTGGAGAGCAAGCGGACTGGCTGAAAAGGAATATACACTGGATACAGGGAGTGTGGAGGATGCTGCCGGATCGTTTGCGGCGATGGTGAGCGAACTACGTCCTGCTCTCGAAAGGAATCGCGAATCATACAAAATATTAAACAGTTACCACCGGACGGTCGAACGCCAGATACAGAAGAGACTGGCTGCCAAGGGCACGGTTTCAGGGGATGATCTGAAGGTCGGGAAACGCGGCGAGTTCTTGCGTCTCTATGACTACTACCATCCGGATGCATCGTGCATCGACGGAACGCTCCGCCTCGCAGAGGGCGCGAAGATTGTTGAGAATCCACTGACGATTCGCGTCACTGACGAGGATGGAAACGGGATCGGAGGTGCGGGCGTAACCCTGATGCGTGGAATCGGGATCAGCATCACCCTTGAGCATATAACAGGAGAAGACGGATCTGTTACGATCGAAAATCCCGGCGAGGGGAAGTATCAACTGATCGTGGATGCCACGCAGTACCGGAAACATGAGGGAACGGCTGCGCTTCCGGCAGACAATATCGATATCACACTTAAGCGAAAAGGAATCGAGGATTATCTCTGCCGCGGAAAGGCGAAAGCGATTAAGGATAATCTACACCGTTACGCAACCGATGTTTTAAAAGAACTGGACAGAAGCGGGATCGTGTCATCCGAGTTTGATATGTACATCAACAAGGATTACCGTGCATGTCTGCTGTACATACTTGCAGAAGAGTACCCGAATCTCAGGTTTGTCTCGCATTCGCACACGTCTAAATATCCTGTGCTGTACGACGAAGAGAGGATGGTCGCGAGATTGATCGATGCGGCAAAAACGATGGATAAGGAGTCGTATACCACATCTGACTTTGATATCCCGCTCATGGAAGAGGAGATCCACCATCTGGCAGAGATCGCAAGTGAGCGCGGCGTCCATATCACTGTGGAGCAAGATGACACTGCTTGACCGCGCGCAGAGCCGCGAGATCACCCGCGAGATTAGGGAGGCGGCGGAGGCGGAGGGGATCGATGCCGAGAGACTGCGGCGCCTCGTTGCAGCAGGGCGCGTGGTGATTCCGAAGAATGTCTCCAGAAGTATAACCCCCACCCCGGTCGGGAAATCCGTGCGCACCAAGATAAATGCCAACATCGGGACATCTGCCGATTACCAGAGCGTAAGCGAGGAGATTGAGAAAGCCAGTGTCGCGATCCGGTACGGGGCAGACACTGTGATGGATCTCTCGACCGGAGGCGATCTACATGATGTGCTCGAAAAAATTCTCGATGCATCTATCGTCCCTGTCGGCACGGTTCCGATCTATCATGCAGCCTGCGGGCGAAAAAGTGAGATGACCGCTGACGATCTCTTTAACGCGGTTCGGAAACATGCAGAAAGTGGTGTTGACTTCATGACAATCCATGCAGGCGTAAACAGGGAGATACTCAAGCATCTCACAGCAGGCAACCGGATACTGGATGTGGTGAGCCGCGGAGGCGCGCTCACCGTCGCATGGATGCTTACCAACGAGGCAGAGAACCCGTTCTATTCCGAGTTTAATTACCTGCTCGAGATCGCACGCGAGTACGATGTTACGATCAGTCTCGGCGATGGTATGCGGCCGGGGTGCATCGCTGACGCCAACGACGATGCGATGTTCCAGGAGGCGATCACGCTTGGCAGACTGGTCAAGCAGACGAGAGCAGCAGGCGTCCAGTGCATGGTCGAGGGTCCGGGGCATGTTCCGTTAGATGGCATCGAATACGGGGTGCGCACCATCAAGCATCTCTGCGATGACGCGCCCCTGTACCTGTTAGGTCCGGTCGTGACAGATCTTGCACCGGGATACGACCACATCACGAGCGCGATCGGCGGCGCGATCGCGGGCATGTGCGGGGCAGACTTCCTCTGCATGGTAACGCCTGCCGAGCACCTCGCGCTCCCGACGGTCGAGGATATCAGGGAGGGTACGATCGTCGCAAAGATCGCGGCACATGCGATCGATCTCGCAAAGTTAGGCGTCCGGGAGCGCGCGCTTTCGACAGATAAGAAGATGGCGGTCGCACGCAAGAACCTTGACTGGGACGCCCAGTTCGAGTGCGCGATCGATGGAGAGCGTGCAAGATCGATACACGATACCCGGGTCAGCAGCGGCGACACCTGCTCGATGTGCGGAGAACTCTGTGCGATCAAGGTCGTAAAGGACGCGCTTCTGAAGCAGCGCAGGCGATGACAAGGGTTTTTGGTCGGGGTGTCAAGTCGCTCTGATGATGATGGTGGCGATGCTGGCTTTTGATATGCTAATATTTCACCACATCTCATCACAAATATTCCAAATGTGGCGAACGGTACAAACATTCGTGCGATTTGTCCATTCGGGTAATCGTGATCTTTACCGAACACCCGCTAAGGTGACGTTCTCTGGATGGACAAGGTTTAATATGGTATGCAGTGGAGTTAGTATCACCATTATATTTGAATATAACAGGAGGACGATATATGAAAGGGAAGAATATAATATTGCTCTCGGTTGCGGTGCTTGCGATTGGGTTATTCGTACTGCCGCAGACGATGGCAATGTTCGTTGGACAGCATACGTGGTTCAGTGTGCGAACAAGCGAATCTCAGTATGAACTGTGTGAGAAGTGTCATGTGAACGAGGTTGCAGAGTGGAGGGCGAATACTGCGAATGGTGGTGCGCACTCCCAATACGTAACGGATGAGACTGACAACTGCTTCTGCCACCAGATCAATGAGACCGCACTTGCGAACTTCGGCTTGGACGAAGCTATGGCGCCTGGTGCGTATGGTATGAACTTCGAACACTGGAACGAAACAGGCGATGTCACTGGAACTGGCGAAGACTGGTACTGGCGATCGAATGCGACACCACACGCTGCGGTGATCATTGACTGTGTGGACTGCCACTACACCGAGATGGAGCAGATCGAAAATACTGATTCTGCTCACTACGCGTTCTGGAACCAGACCAAGAATGCTGACAACACCGACAACAACACAGCGTGCATGGCGTGTCACACGCATACGCATCTGAACATCACATGGACGCGGATTGAAGGTCTGATAATCGATGCCAACCACACGGATGCAAGTGCGATTGGCGCTGCTGCATGGAATGTGTCAGTCGAGGTAGACGATACCCCGCATACGTCGCGCGTCTTGTATAACGATACTGGCAACGCTACGTACATGCAGTGGAATGGCACTGGTTGGGAGTACTGGAATTGGACCAGTAACGAATGGGAATAGGACCATGACCATTGATTGACCCACCCCCGGGTCAATTCTCTTTTCTTTTTTTTCACATCACCGATTATCGCTGCCGCCTTGCAGACCTCTTCGATGCTACATATCGCAGCACAGCCCCTACTACTATCCACGCGCCAAATCCAGGACTTGGATTCGGATCCGGCACATCCCGCGGCGTGGATGTGGCACTGGAAGCAGGCGCACCCGGTGCTGGCGTCATATCGAGTGACGGCGCAGGCTCTGGCAGATCAGGATCGCGGCACTGGCGCACGTAGAAGAAGACGAGATCCTTCTGCGACCCGACATATATGTGGTCGATGGTCATATTGAATATTTCACCATCTTCCGGATAAACAAGGCAATCTTCTGCTTCAAATATCCCGTAACTGACAGATGTTCCGTTTTGCAGTAATTCGATCCATGCTCTCTCTCCTTTCGCATCCACGCCCTTGATAATAACCGAATACCCCTGGTAGAATGCACGCTGCTCGCCGTTTGCAAGCGCATAACCCTCGCCATCGATCAATATCTGCGTCTCGTTGCTGCTGCCGGCGGTGGTGTCAGTGGCAGTGTTCAGGCAATCCGCGGGATAAGCAAGCAGGACCAGTGAGAAGAGAAGCAGTATCCGGCTAACCGGTGACATCCTTCCCATCCTTATTCCCCTCCCAGAAAATCGCAATCAGTTCATTCATGCAGGCGACAGCAACAGGAGTCCCGCCTCTGGTGCCGACACACGTGATCGAGGAGACGTCCATGCTGTGCAGCAGATCCTTCGATTCGGAAGCGTTCACAAAGCCGACAGGAGTCCCAACAACGAGTGCGGGGCTGATGCCGCTTTCTATCAACTCACAGACCAGAATCGCTGCCGACGGCGCATTCCCGATCACCACTATCGCACCGTCCAGATCGTGCCCCAGTGCCTTAAATCCTGCTGAAGTCCTGGTGATGCCGTATTCGGCGACAAGTTTCTCGCCAGCAGCGATATCGAGCACGCAGGTTATCGGGCAGTCATGACCTACCTTCGTGATGCCCACAGAGACCATCCTGATATCGGTGTAAATGTCCCTGTTCTGCCTGATCGCATCAACTCCTGCGCGGATGGGATCGTTCTTGAACCTGAGCAGACCTGCAAATTCAGGATCGCCGGTTGCGATCACGCAGCGCTGCCGTACACGGTCCTCGTATCCGGAATCACCGACGATCCCCCTTGCTATGCTGCGGCTTTTCGATGAGATCTCCCTTGCTTCCGGGGTGCGTGCTCCAAGATCGGACGTTTCAGGCATGTTCACTCATTTGGAGTTTGAGTCCCATAATATTTCCCTTGATGCCCGGAACCTCGCATCCCGCTGACCCATAAGCGGCAACGCCGCCGCTCTCACCCCATCACAGCGATCTCGGTTGCATGGCGCCAAGCACATCCCCGGAATCGTACCTGAGCGTAATCCTGCGGCTTCTGCCGTGCACGCCCTCGTTCGCGATCTCTGCATCGATCAGCCGCAGCGTTGTGAGTTTATGGAGCATTGCATGGAACCTTGTGTAGCCAAGCCCTGTTGACTCATGAAAGGCGGCATACAGGTTGCCTGCTGTCTGCTCCGTCTCCACCACTTCTTTATCCCCTCCTTTCCCTCCCGCCTGCTCCTTCGCCCCAGCCCTCTTTGCAAGGATCGTAAGGATTGCCTGTTCGCCACTGCCAAGCGATGCGATCATGCGTGAGAGATGGAGCATCCGGGATTTATTGTACGCCAACCGCACATCGTCTTCCGATATGCTCGTGCTCGCCCACTCCTCGG